>JANMIS010000994.1:0-10476 GCA_031375925.1 Synechococcales cyanobacterium OTE_70_concoct_197_sub | reverse complement strand
CATGGTGTGAACATCATGATGTTCTGCAAAGAGTACAACGCGCGCACCTCCGACCAAGCCGGAATGGTGGTGCCTGTTGAAATCTCTGTGTACGAAGATCGTAGCTTTACCTTCATCCTGAAAACGCCTCCCGCGTCTAAGTTGATTGCGAAAGCTGCTGGAATCGAAAGTGGTTCTGGTGAACCGAATAGCAAGATTGTGGGATCCATTTCCCGATCGCAGCTTGAAGATATCGCCAAGGTCAAAATGCCTGACCTGAATGCGATCGATATTGAAGGCGCAATGAAAATTATCGCCGGAACTGCAAAAAACATGGGTGTCACGGTCAAGGACTAGCTTTCTAGTTTTTAAACCTTCCGATACAGCCAAACTATTAATTTTTTAGGGGAAGAGAGGAATCTCGTTTGGACCCCAGGAGCAACAACAAATGACTAGAAAGCTTTCCAAGCGCTCACGCGAACTGCAAGCGAAGGTCGAAGACCGCGTTTATGCACCGCTCGAAGCCTTGCAACTATTGAAAGAGACCGCTACGGCGAAGTTTCCTGAATCTGCTGAGGCCCATGTACGTCTCGGGATTGATCCGAAATACAATGACCAACAGTTACGGACGACCGTGGCATTACCTAAGGGAACAGGTCAAACGATTCGTGTCGCAGTGATCGCCCGTGGTGAAAAGGTGGCTGAAGCTACTGCCGCAGGTGCTGACATTGCAGGTTCGGAAGAACTGATTGAGGAAATTCAAAAAGGTCGGATGGATTTTGACCTGTTGATTGCGACACCTGATGTGATGCCTCAAGTGGCTAAGCTCGGTCGCGTTCTCGGTCCCCGTGGCTTGATGCCTTCGCCGAAAGCTGGAACTGTTGCAACAGACCTCGCTCAGGCGATCGCTGAGTTTAAAGCCGGGAAAATTGAGTACAAGGCCGATAAGACCGGAATTGTTCACATTCTGTTTGGGAAGACTGAGTTTTCCGCCGAGGATCTGTTGGTGAATTTGAAGACGCTTCAAGAAAGCATTGAGCGTAATCGTCCATCCGGGGCAAAAGGTCGTTATTGGCGGACGATGTATATCTCGTCTACCATGGGTCCTGCGATCGAAGTGGACATTACTGCTTTGCGTGACTTGAAGTCGATCGACGGCTAGAGTTGCTGAATCAAACTAAAGCTTGTGTTTTGACTGGGACTATGGTGTAATTGAATCCGGCTGTGAATCTCTTCGGAGTTTGTTCACAGTTTATTAGTCCCATTGAGGCACAAGATTAGTCGAAACACTCTCTTCAATTGAATAGCAAGCCACAGACAGTAGGTTCTTATTTAAGGTAAATCCTGCCGAGGTTTGAGACGCTCCGATTCATTGAAAGAGTGCGTTTTAAATGTAAAACCTCTGTTTGTAGAAGACAGAGGTTTTGTTTTTGGGTTCTTGTTTTTGACTGGTAAGAGAAGCGTTTTGACATCTGTATCCCAATCCAGGAGGTGATGGTCAAATGGGTAGAACACTCGAAAACAAAAAAGAAATCGTCGCTGGACTCAAGAACACTCTTGAAACTTCAACGTTTGCTTTTGCGATTAATTATCGCGGTCTAACTGTGAGTGAAATCACAGATCTTCGGACTCGTTTACGTCCTAAAGGTGCGGTGTGTAAAGTCACCAAAAACACCTTCATGGGTAAGGCGATCGAAGGCAATGAAAAATGGACTGCAATGGAAAGCCTTCTGAAGGATTCCACAGCGTTCATTTTGGTCCAAGAAGATGTCGGTGGTGCGGTTAAAGCGTACCAAGAATTCCAGAAGGCTACCAAAAAAACGGAAGTTATTGGGGCTGTGATGGATGGCAAACTGTTGACTCAAGCACAGTTTAAGGATGTTGCAGATCTGCCATCCAAGGAACAGCTTTACTCGCAGATTGCAGGTGCCGTCAACAGCATCGTGTCCAACATTGCAACGTTGGTTCAAGAAATCCCGACTGGGGTTGCGCGTGCGGTTCAAGCCGTGGCCGACAAATCCGCTTAGAGGTTTGGCTTTTAAAGCAAAACTGTTCAGAGCTAAACATTTTGAGGCTGTCATAGGTCTCAGTTAATTACTCAGGAGAATATCCATGTCTAAGGTTGCTGAAGTTATCGAAATCATGAAGGGTTTGACCGCGCTTGAGTTGGTCGAACTGAAAAAAGGCATCGAAGAAACCTTTGATGTCAGCGCAGCAGCAGCAGCACCTGTCATGATGATGGGCGGCGGCGGCGCAGCGGCTGAAGTGGTTGAAGAGAAGACTGAATTTGATGTCATCTTGACTGAAGTGCCTGCTGATAAGAAGATCGCGATCTTGAAAATCGTTCGCGAAATCACTGGTTTGGGTCTGAAGGAAGCGAAGGATGCTGTGGAAGCAGCGCCCAAAGCGATCAAGGAAGCTGTTTCTAAAGCTGACGCTGAAACTGTTAAGAAGCAGCTTGAAGATGCAGGTGGTAAGGCTGAAATCAAATAAGCTTTTGGCTTGTTGATTTTGAATTTTGAATGTGATGATTTGATCATTATGTTTGGGATTATTGGGGGACTTCCTTGGGGGTCCCTTTTTTGTGGTGGGTTTACGATCGGACGTATTGATCTATTCTTCGTGGTGTTTTGGGCACGGCAAGCCATGCCCCTACGATTTCTTGGGATGCCTTTTCCTGTATTCTGAAAAACGATCTACTTTTCCAACAGGTTCCAAGCGTATGCCAAACGCCTCTGCGAGTTCTACCGCTCAGATTCCTGCTTCTGTAATTCCTAAGTGTGCTTGGTCGAGAGAATTGGGGATGGGTTGGGAGCAGCCTTATGTTGTTCGCTATCCTAGTAATTTGGATGATGGGCCTTGGCATGGTGCGCCCTTGGGTGGGTTTGGGGCGGGGTGCCTTGGGCGGGGGAGTCATGGGCAGTTCAATCTGTGGCATGTTGATGGCGGAGAACATACCTTTGAGAATTTTGCGGGTTGTCAATTTAGTGTCTTTGAAGAAGCGGCGGGACGATCGCAAGCCTATGCGCTTGCGACTCAAGCGCCGGAGGACGGGAGTTTAGACGCATGGCAGTGGTATCCAGAGCGGGCGGGGACTTATTCGGCGCTCTATCCTAGAAGTTGGTATGAGTATCGTCAGGTCTTTAAAGCACAAATAACTTGTGAGCAATTCTCACCGATTATTGCTGATAACTATCAAGAAACGAGTTACCCGATCGCAACCTTTCTCTGGACTATTCATAATCCTACTGATGAACCGATTACTCTCAGCATTATGATGAGTTGGGAAAATCTGGCGGGCTGGTTTCTTAACACTGCGAAATCGCCAGATATTCAAGTGCGGGATGATGGAAGTCCTTTCTATGAATATGTTCCACGGATTAAGCAAAGTCGTGGAAATTATAACCAATTGATTGGTGATGAGAGTAAAATTGGCATTGTGATGGGCAATGCTAGAGCGGATTTTAATATAGCTGGGGAAGGAGATGGTGAATGGTCGATCGCAACGCCGCTGAACCCTTTGAACGAAACAACCTACAACACTCGGTGGAATGCTGCGGGGAACGGTTTGGATCTGTGGCGATCGTTTTCCCAAGATGGCACATTAAATAATTTGGATGACGAAACGCCCGCGATCGAAACAGAACGCATTGGCGGGGCGATCGCAGTGAAATTCACAATTCGTCCCGGCAAGGCTCGTCAAGTTCCGTTTATTTTGGCGTGGGATTTTCCGGTGAT
Source organism: Synechococcales cyanobacterium OTE_70_concoct_197_sub (assembly GCA_031375925.1). GTDB lineage: Bacteria > Cyanobacteriota > Cyanobacteriia > Leptolyngbyales > Leptolyngbyaceae > JAAFJU01. The sequence goes on along the minus strand of JANMIS010000994.1, from coordinate 6,759 downwards.
GGAATTTGCTCAAGGGGTGACTTACTTTAAGAGATATACGGATTTTTTTGGTAGAACTGGAACGAATGCTTGGACGATCGCAAAGCAAGGACTAAAACGCTATAGTCTTTGGCGTGAACAGATTATGGAATGGCAAGCGCCGATTTTGGACCGTGAGGACTTGCCAGATTGGTTTAAGATGGCGTTGATGAATGAGTTGTATGATTTGACGCAGGGTTGTGCGTTGTGGAGTGCGGCGAGTGAGGATGATCCTGTTGGACGATTTGCAGTTTTAGAATGTATTGATTATCGCTGGTATGAGAGTCTTGACGTTCGCTTATATGGTTCTTTTGGATTGTTGATGCTGTGGCAAAAGCTTGAAAAATCTGTGATGTTAGCGTTTGCAAGGGCGATTCCGGTTCAGGACGATCGGACTCGTAAAATTGGCTACTACGCGACGATCGGCCAAGAGAGTCCCGATGCTTTGCGTAAAGTTCGAGGTGCAACACCGCATGATCTCGGTGCGCCGAATGAACATGTCTGGGAAAAAACTAATTACACGAGCTATCAAGATTGCAATCTTTGGAAAGATTTGGGTTCTGATTTTGTGTTGCTAGTGTATCGCGATTATTTACTGACGGGTGCGACCGATCGTGAATTTCTCGTGGAATGTTGGGGTGCGATCGTGGAGACGTTGCATTATTTAAAAACCTTTGATCTCGATAACGATGGCATTCCTGAAAACAGCGGCGCACCGGACCAAACCTTTGATGATTGGCGATTGAAGGGCGTGAGTGCATACTGCGGTGGTCTTTGGATTGCAGCATTGGAGGCGGCTTGTGCGATCGGGCGTATTTTAAATGAAGATGTCAATACCTTTGAACAATGGCTTGTGCAGTCGCGATCGGTTTACCAAGCATTGCTTTGGAATGGATCTTACTATCGAATTGACAGTGAATCGGGTTCGGATGTGGTGATGGCGGATCAGCTTTGTGGGCAGTTCTATGCGCGATTGCTCAACTTGCCAGATGTCGTTCCTGTAGATTGCGCTAATACTGCTTTAAAGACGGTTTATGAATCTTGTTTTGTCAAATTCAATGATTACCTCGCGTCGGGCGGGGCGAGTGGAAATGATGGGCGAATTTCTGAAGGCGATCGGGTTCTGGGGAAATCGAAGCTGCCGATCGGTGCAGCGAATGGCGTGAGGCCGACGGGGGAGCCAGAGAATGCAAACTCAACCCATCCTTTGGAGGTTTGGACGGGAATTAATTTTGGGCTTTGTGCGTTTTTAGTCCAGTCGGGAATGAAGGTGGAAGCAATGACGATCGCGCAGGCGGTAGTCACACAAATTTATGAGAATGGGTTGCAGTTTCGGACTCCGGAAGCGATTACGGCTAATGCAACGTTTCGGGCCTGTCATTATTTGCGGGCGATGGCGATTTGGGGGATCTTGGAGGTAATGGAAATCCGATAGGTGTAATCTACACTGAATCCCTGCCCCCCGACTTCAAATAATCAAATAACCGATCGCCCGAATCTGCCCGCACTAACCCCACCGCAATCTCCGGCAAACTCTTCAGATTAGGATAGACCAAATAGCGCGGCTCCCAATCAGGCTGAAACTTATGTTTAAACTGATGCAAACCGTTAAAGCTATAAAAACGATTTAAATATTTTGTAAAATATCGCAGTCCCTTCTCGATCGCGGGCGAACTACTCGCCGCGCCCACTCCAGCTAGGGGAGATAAACTAAAGCTCAGCGTATCGTAACCTGCATTTTTAAAATAATTCAACAGCGAAACAAAGAGAAACTCCATTGTGCCATTTTCGACCTGGGCACGATGACGCATCAGATCGATCGTCACCTCTTTTTTGTTATATCCAGACAGCAGATCTGTGAATGCAATAATCCGATCGTTCTTGTCATACACGACTGCTATTTGATAACTCTCTAAGTGACGGCGATCGAACCAAGCAATGGAAAACTGCTTCTCAGAACCATTTTTATGTCGCAGCCATTCATCACTCACAGGTTTTAACTGGTCTAGCAGCGCCGGACTGATGGGCGGCTGATGGACCTCCAAGCGATGGCCTGTCTTCGTCAGACGATTCATCGCTGTCCGCAGGGATTGATTTGATTTGCCCTTAAGGTGAAATTTCTGGAGATTGACAATCGCCTCTTCCCCAATCTGAATCCACCTCCAACCCATTTGTCGATAGGTTTCCAATTGATCCGGTGGCACCTCATAGAATGCCGGGAACCAATCATTATTACGACAGAACTCACGGAATCCATAAATTGTTTCCATTCGATCGCTCATTGGCCCGATCGGATCCCCCAAGACAATCGCCGATCGACCTTTTACCACAAAGGCAATCACCGACTGACGCTCAGGACTGAAATAGTATTCTTTATCAGGAAGCAGCGCCAAACGAGCCAGAGAAGAATTGCCGTATTCATCAACAATTTGACGAACCAGAAGCCGATCGGCCTTCGAGATATTTTTAAGTAATACTGGACGCAAAAACATCCAAATGGCATAGGCGATCGTAATCGCACCCACTGTATAAATAGAATTTACAAATAACGCTGCATAGTGACTATTGGGCACCACCTCAAAGTTGTCCGACATTACCATCATTGCCAACGTCTGCCATAGTGCGTTTATCCAACCAAAATGATGCACCTGACCATTCAGCTCAAAATGGCCATCCAACATAGAAAATCCAATTGTCCCATAGGCAACCGTAAACCCCAGTGCAGCGACCAAATGGCGTACTCCTTGTGCCATTGTGGGCCGATCGGACCTTGCGGTAAATTCACCGCGCATCACAATCAACTGCGCCATCAACATCATCGCTAGAATGCATTCTTCATAATCCAAGCCTTTAACCATATGGCTAATAACCGAGAGCACACAAAGCCCGATCGTCATCCACCAAGCGATTCGCTTTCGGCGACGCAAATGAACCGCCAATGTCAAAAACAAGAAACCACAAACCGCTGCAAAAAGATGCGCATCTGCACGACTCTCGATCGGCAAAAATAAATTAAGCCAAGCAATGCGTGCCGGATCTCCTGGAAAAATTGAAGACCACAGGTTAATCAGTCCCATTGCGCCTGTTAACAACGACGCAGACCAAAGCCCTATGGTCCCGCGATGCCGAAGGGCATTTCTCCAGAGGACACGGACCGAACGAATAGCTTGCTTTTTATAAACGATCGTCATGATTTTGCTCTGAATTGTTTACCAACGTAGGTCAACGAGTCGTGGAGATGTTTGCGCCAATAGTTCCAGCCAGAATCCGCTCCAACAATGCCATGCCCTCCAGGAAAAACCCGCAGTTCACTTTTAATGCCCACGTCTTTTAATTTCTGATGAAATTCCCGAGTTGCATCCAGAAATGTCCTATCATCTTGACCTGCATCCAGGTAAACGTGAAACCGCGATCGGTATTTTGGCGCGATTCGACTGACCCATGTAATCGGATCTTGACCTGAACCATTGGGATCTTTAAAGTATCCGGTATGACTAAAGAACACATTAAACCGATCAGGTCGCCTCATGCCAATGTTCATCGCACCCCATCCGCCTGATGAGAGTCCACCGATCGCCCAGTATTTAGGATGACCATATACTTTATATTTTGACTTAACTTCCTTCACCAAATCATCCGTAATGTAGGATGCTAATTTGCCATTGGGACCGTCATAGTATTGCGGGTCCCAAAAAGGACTCGTCCCACGAAGGTCGTTGCCGTCGGGTGTGATGACGATCGAGGGCGGTAGACGATTTTCACGGTAGAGCTTATCCAGTACAGCCGTCAATCCTGCTCGTCGCTGATAATCCCTCTCGTCCCCATGCCCGCCGTGAAGCAGCACAATCACCGGATAATGAGTCTTAGCCTTCGGATTGTAGCCCGGTGGCAACACTAAGCCATAACGCCGCTCCTGACCCATTGCAGCACTGTCAAAAGACTTGATCTCAAAGGTTAAGTCCTTGACCACTTCCACCTGTGGCGCATCTAGTTGAGGCACCCCTGCAATAAAAACATACCAATATCCGCCACCTGCCAGTAACAGGGCGGTCAGTCCACTTAAAAAAATTAGTTTTTTCAAGCGAGTCATAACCTGAACCTGTCTCTTGGGAAGAATAATAGGATAGCTGACATTTTATTCCTAGTGCTAGGAACCTATCGCCATCATGCAGAATCTATATATTTATTTGTGATACGGTTCTCTCAAATTTGCTTATGCACCCGAAGCTCATGAATCATCAGTTTTCTTGGTCAACCATTGGTTTATGGGCGATCGTCATTACTACTACTGTACTCATTGCCACACCCCTAACGCTTGCACTCCAAGCCTCTCGGTCTGATACACTCGGAACTTTGCCCTGGTGGACCGCACAAATTAATCTACAAGCTCAACAAAATAGGGATCAGACCTATTCCGCCTGCTTATTTGGCGATTCGATTTCCTCTGGACTTGGACAAACTCTCGGTGCAAATAATGTAAATTTTGGCACAGGTGGACTCAGTACCGCGTCGCTCAGAATACAGTTAGAAATTCTGAAGAAAGCTAGCGTTTCTTGCGATCGAGCCATTATTGCGATCGGAACGAATGACGCAATGTATGTCATCTCGGACGCGCAGTTCATCACTAATCTTCGCGAATCCATCAATCTCGTCCGATCGATGGGTGCAAAACAAATCATCCTGATCCCCGCCTTTTACTCCACCCTCGCCGCTAGCAAAAATCCCCTCGCTGCCGGACCGCTTGAGCGAGTCGATGAAATTAACCGACTCATGGAACAAGTAGCCCAAGAGCAGGATCTCCCCATTGTTTCGGAAGGACTAGAACAGCTTTATGAGGGCAACGAACTGCGGGATGACATCACCTTTGATGGCGTTCATCTTAATAATGCGGGAAAAGCGATTTATCGAGATTTCTTAAAGCGGCTTTTACCCGATTAACCCAATTAAATCGATTCATCCTGAGTCTGATTTTCAGCGAGTCATTTCTCTCACCGTCCACCACCAGAGGTTCCGGCCCTGCGTCTTTTGCCAATACCAATATTCACTGCCCCATAGCAAGACGGTGGAATAGTTTGCACGGGCCAGCCGATCGACCAGTTGCTTCATCCGTCTAGGTGTGGCACTCGGGTAATCTAGCTTGGCCTTAGCGACCAGTTGTTGAGACTCCCAGGGTTCGGCTTGGGCTTCGGCAATCCAGGCTTCGCGGCCCGATCGCACAATCTCATTTTGCCAGCTTTGAAGTTGATCCCAGAAGGCAGGCTCAGGTTCGAGATAGCTGCCGGAGTTGCCTGCGGGAACTTTGGTATAAACATTAAAGCCCACCGCATCCGCCGCTTCTAAACTGGATTGAAATGCGGGTAAGTCTTCACTCAGTTTGGGGGTTGGTAAATGAATGGCATTGGTAAGTAATACTTTTTGTGATCGCCAAAGGTGCGATCGAATCAAGCTCACTTCCTGCTTAACAAACTGCGGACTCAAAAACCGTCCCCCTGCAATTTCTAATTGGGTGAAAGGTTCGTTTTCGACTTGCCAATATTGAATGGCTTGAGAGTAGCGACAATGCTTAGCAACCGCATCGACGAATTTGAGCGTAAGGTCGGCAATCGCAGGGCTGCGCAGGTCCAAAGCCCGATCGCCTGCCTTGGTATCATAGCGATCGATCACCCACTGGGGAAAGTGAAACTCGGGCCAGCGCGGAACCTTCATTCCAACGGCAAGGGCAACGGTAATGTTATGGCTAGCGGCGGTTTCGAGTAGCCAATCGAGTTGTGCAAAATCATACTGTCCCGGTGATCGTTCGATCTCGTTCCAGTAAGCGCCGAGACGAATCCGATCGAAACCCAACTGACAAATTTCTTGGAATGCTTTTTGGTAATCAATTCCCAAGTAATAGCATTGCAAAGGACTAAACGTGGTACCCAAATATTGGGGTCGCTGAAATCGGTTAAACACGGGAGCTACGGTTTGGGCTGAGCTGGAGCGCGATTGGGCAAGGGATAACAGCCCCGCTCCGCCCATGAGAAGGAAGTTTCGCCGGGTCGATCGCATGGGAATTTTGAATTGAGAAGTAGAAATTGAGAATTGTCTAGTGTAGTTTGGTTGAATTAATTGGCGCAGATTTAGAAGTAGACATCCATGGTGGAACGGCCTGTAGTTTTGAGCCAGTTTTGGGCTTCAATGTAGTTGTTAGGCGCAATGAGAATAGCGCGCTTCCAGTATTCGGCAGCTTTGTCGAAAAGATTTTCACCCTCTTCATCTTCACCCATTTCTTTAGCCTGTTCGCCCTGGTAGTGATAAATCACGGCGATGTTATTGAGGGCCTGGGGCATTCGGGGATTGATTTCGAGGGCTTGGTTGTAGTAGCCCAATGCCTCTTCGTGGTCGCCGTTACTAGCTTTGATGAGACCAATGTTGTAGAGAATATAGCCCCGATCGTTGGGGTCTTCTTCAAGATTGAGGGCTTCGGTGTAATTGTCCAACGCTTCTGCATATTCCCCATCTGCCTGGGCGGACATACCATCGCGGTAATAGGCGAAGGCTTCCTTCTCTCGCTTACTGGCAGGGAACACCTTTAGGATGATATCCGCCATGACAGTAAAGCTTTTATCAATGAAGTTATCGTTGCGCTGAGAACGAGGCATAAGAAGTGATGTGAGGGTGGTTTGTCTACCTATTGTATTTCGAGTCGGTGCCATTGCGGACGATCGGGAAACCGCTTCTCAGGAAAACTGCTATATTTCT
>JANMIS010000980.1:0-6108 GCA_031375925.1 Synechococcales cyanobacterium OTE_70_concoct_197_sub | reverse complement strand
CCTTGACAAAGACTTCATCAGTGCAAAAAGCGCAAAAATTCTCGATCGCATCGCCGAAGTCCTAACCACAAATCCCAACCTCATCATCGAACTCCACGGCCACACCGATCCCCGAGCCAGCGATGCCTACAACATTGATCTCGGCAAACGCCGAGCCAACAACACCCGCAAATACCTACTGAAAAAAGGCATCGATCCCAGCCGCATGACCATCCGCACCTTCGGCGAACGCCAGCGCCTCTCTGACGGCAGCGGCAAAGTGGACTACGCCCGAGACAGACGAACCGAAGTCATCTTCAAAGACATCCGCGACATCGAAGTCATCGTCCAAGAAGACGACTTGCAGATCGAAGAATAAATACCCAAATCTAAAATCCCAAATCCCAAATCCAAAATGCTTAAAACACGCCTCGCCCTGCTTCTCAGCCCGATCGTCCTCCTGGCCAGCCCAGCGATCGTCCAAGCCCAAACCGCCACCAGCCCCATCTTCCGTGAAACCTTCCGAGGCAACATCCTTGAAAACCTAGGGGCCGTCAACTACCGCATCACCACCAGCCGAGACACTACCAGACCGCCCAACGACCCGAGCGGTAGCCAAAGCGTCTGCCTTACCGCCAGTCAAGACACCACCAACACCGTCACTACCACCACCAACACCGCCGCCAACATCCCCGGCTGTGCCCCCGGACTCAGCGGTCTTCCCGCCAACGGAGACACCACCGGAAACGGAGCCTTGCGCCTCACTTCCAACCGAAGAGGCTACATTTCAGAAGGTCGAGACACCAGCGGTCAAGGCGAACGAGGATCCTTCATCATTGACTCCGCTTTTCCCCGAACCGACGGACTGGTCGTTGAATTCGATTTCTTCGTCTACAACGGCGACACCAACACTGGAGGAGATCCGAGCGCGGACGGTCTCAGCTTCTTTTTACTCGATGGCACAACCACTAATCCAACACCCGGAGCCTTTGGAGGCAGCTTAGGATATGCCCAAGCCACCCAAGGCGGCGTTCAAGCAGGAGCCTCTAATGGGTTTATCGGCATCGGATTTGACGTATTCGGGAACTTTTCCGCTGGAACCGAAGGTCGGGTCGGTGGATTCGGATCACGCCAGGAAGACCGAGTTGTCCTTCGAGGATCTGCTGCAAAAGGCTATCCCTTCATCGAAAGCATTACCTCCGCATCCATCATTGGTTCAGGCATCGACGACGCCAGCACGATCGGAAATTTCAAAATTCGCAGTCAAGACACTGTTCAGGGCCGTCGCGCCCGCATCACCATCAGCCCCGAAGGCTTGCTAAAAGTTGAGATCTCTACCAGCACTGGAGAAAATGTTCCCGACAATGCCTACAGGAACGTCTTTACGGACACCATTAACCTTAATAACGCAACCCCGATCGCAGGTGGCACCGACGCCCTCTCACCGATCCCGTCTTCATTTAAATTTGGCTTCGCCGCCTCCACGGGATTTTCCACCGCGATCCACGAGTTACGTAACCTAATTATTCGTCCCGCCCGAGTCTCCACTGCCCCTGTCCGCAATCTCCGACTGGTCAAACGCATCACCGCCCTCACTCGCAATGGCATCCGCACTGAATTCAACCAATTCATCGATGATCCCAACGCCCTCGACGACAATCGCCCTGACTGGCAGCAACCCGGAGCCGCGCCTATCGGACTCATTACCGCAGATTCCAGCCTCACCGTTCAATCCAACGACGAAATCGAATACACCATTTACTACCTTGCTGAAGGCGGCACCTCAATGGCCGACTTTAACCTCTGCGACGCTATCCCCACCAACACAACCTTAGTGCCCAATAGCGGACTAGTGCGCCGATCGGATAACATTAACAGCGGCAACGGTACTTTTTTTAGTCCCCTTCAGCCGATTCCAAATCCAAGTGCATGTCCATCTCCCAACAATAACAACGGCTCGATCCTGTATAGTCTAGGAAACATCTCTACCCAACTTGGGCAAAACTTCGGCTACACCCGTTTTAGAACCCGTGTAAACGGCGCTCAACCCTAATCTCCCCAGCAACCGTGCCGCATCGCTACCTCATTTTTAACAAACCCTTCAACGTCCTCAGTCAGTTTACCGACACCCAAGCGGCGGAGAACTCGCAACCCCAACGCAGCACCCTCAAGGACTTCATTCCCGTTCCAGAGGTTTATCCAGTCGGTCGTCTTGACCATGACAGCGAAGGCTTGATGCTTTTAACGAGCCATGGTGAGCTACAACATCACCTCAGCCACCCAAAATTCGCCCACCCTCGCACCTATTGGGTCCAGGTTGAAAATATCCCCACAGACAAGGCCTTAACTCAACTCCGTCAAGGCGGCCTGAGCATTCAAAACTATCTCACTCGCCCTACCCAAGTCCATCGCCTCAACGGAACCCCAGACGTACCACCCCGGACCCCACCGATTCGATCGCGCCAACAGATTCCCACGGCATGGATCCAAATCACCCTTACCGAAGGTCATAATCGTCAGGTTCGTAGAATGACCGCCGCAGTGGGATTTCCAACCCTGCGACTGATCAGGATTTCGATCGCTCACATTTTATTAAATAACTTGGCACCTGGAGAATGGCGTGACTTAACACCCCAAGAACTGAATCCACTGCTAACAAGCCTCAACGATCGCAAAGAATCCTCAAGTCCCAAATTTCCTAGAAAATAGATAAGTCTAATAAAAACTATCCTCAAGAAATATTCTCAACTTTCATCAGCACTCGCTGCCGACTTTAACTGATCCAACACCTTTAAAAAATCATCTAACCCCTGAAACTGCGAGTAAACCGAGGCAAACCGGATATAGGCAACCTCACTAACTAACTGGAGCTGCTGTAGCACCAACGCACCGATATCCACACTTGGGACCTCTCGCAGGCTACGCTGCTGAAGATTCGCTTCAACCACAGAAATCACCTGTTCGAGATCAGTTTCAGAGATTCCGGACTTCTCACAAGCACGAGCAATACCCTGGGAGAGTTTCGATCGCTCAAACAACTCGCGCTGCCCATTACGTTTAATCACCATAATAGGCATAACTTCTACCCGTTCATAAGTCGTAAATCGATAGGCACATTTCAAGCATTCTCGACGACGACGAACACTCTGACCTGAATCGGCTGACCGAGACTCCAGGACACGATTTTCAAAATGCTGACAAACAGGACAACGCATAGAAAAACTGACAAAAAATGAGTGGCTAACCCAGAAAACTCTAGATAACACACTAGACTCGTAAAGTCTTTGTTTCTATGAGTTATTCTACAAAAGTAAAATATATTTCACCCTATTTCACTCCCACATAATAGCGCTAGCGTCTAAAATCGCTAAAAAGATTTTCTATCTGCTAGATATAGCGTTTAAAATAAGAACATAAATACTAGCTGATCCACGAGTTTGAGTTAGATTAAGTAAACCTAGCTTGGTGTGGATCAAAATTTATGTAATGGCCAAGCGATCGAGTCCCTGATAAAGATTTACATCGGTCGTCTATACTTAAGTAGATTCACGGTAACGCTTCCAAGTGACTTAAATCACTTCAATTCTTAAAATGCGGTTAGAAGCTTTAGAAAATTGGGCAAATTGGATTAGGCGAATGAAGCAACTCAAAAACTTAATTTGTCTATCCCCTGCCACCAATTTTGGAGCTTAGTGCATGGTGACTCGTGACACTAAAAAGCAAAAAATCCTCGTTGTAGATGATGAACCAGATAATCTGGATCTGTTGTACCGCACGTTTCACCGTGATTTTAAGGTATTACGATCGGAGAATGGTCCTGATGCGCTCGACATTCTTGAACGAGAAGGAGACATTGCTGTCATTATTTCAGACCAACGGATGCCACAAATGAGTGGCACCGAGTTTTTAAGCTTAACGGCTGAACGTTACCCCGATATTATTCGGATTATTCTGACAGGTTACACCGACGTTGAGGATCTCGTCGATGCGATTAATTCAGGGAAAGTTTTTAAGTATGTCACGAAGCCTTGGGATGATTCTCATCTGAAGCAAGTTGTGCAGCAGGCATCAGATACGCACAATATCCTTCGCACCCGAACTGAAGATCTTCGCCGAAACCTTCGCCGTGAAACCTTACTCAATGCAGTTATGGGGACGTTGAGAAGTTCGCTGGGATACTCTGATTTGTTATCGTCGATCGCTGATGTGGTGGGTCAGACACTGGAGGCTAGCTATTGCATTTTGCGCCCTTGCCTTGAGGGCCAGTTTTTACCGGATATTACAGTCTATTGTGAACCCTCGATCGAAATACTTTCTGAGTCGTCTTCTGGAATGGTGTCCTCTTTGGGTCAAATTTCTCAGACGGTTTGGTCTGTTGATCAGATTCAGGCATTTCAGATTACGCAGCCTGTGTTTGAAGATGAAAGTTATTTAGTTGGTTACGAAGCCTGCCGATCGGTAGGCATTGCATCTACATTAATGGTGCCGCTGATTTGTCAGCAGGGATTGGTGGCAGTATTGGCCCTGCATCAGGTGGGTCAAAATCGTGTTTGGTTGCCGGATGAAATTGAACTGATTGGAATGGTGGCTGATCAGGCAGCTTTAGCATTAGCCCAAGCGCAATCCTATGAACAGGTCCAATCCCTCGCAAAACGCGAAGTGTTAATTAACACGATTACAACAGCAATTCGATCGAGTTTAGACCCTCAGGAAATTTTTGCATCTATTACTTTACAGTTAGGCCAAGCGCTTCAAGTGGATGGCTGTACGTTGTCTTTGTGGCGATCGGAGGATCAGTATGTGCAGTGTGTAGGCCTTTATGATTCCGAATTTCAGCAGCCCGTTACGCCAGAAGAACTCGTTGCAGCCTTGCCGAAGTCTCATGTGCGGATTGACGACAACCCGGTTTTGGTACAGTTACAACATACCCAGGCTCCAGTAGTATTGTCTGATTTGTCTCAACATCCTGAGATGAATTTGCCTGAGATGCGGACGACTGCTAAGGCACTGTTGGTGTTGCCGTTGCTCTCGGAAGGCAAGATTATCGGCAGTATTTCTCTCAAACAAAACAAAAGTGTTCGCCATTGGACTCAATCTGAAATCCGGCTGGTGGAGTCTGTTGCAGAGCAGGCCGCGATCGCAGTTCAACAGGCAAATTTATATCAAACCATGCGTCAACAGGCGGAAAAACTGATGGAACTCGATCGGGCCAAGACCGAGTTTTTCCAAAATATTTCCCACGAATTCCGGACGCCGTTGACGCTGATGCTGGGACCTTTGGAGACGGTGGTGGCTCAGAAGCAGGGTCTATCGTCAGAGCAATCTTCGATCGCCCTTAGAAGTAGTCGCCGTTTGTTGCGATTGGTCAATCAATTGCTGGACTTACAGCGCTTAGATGCAGGGCAAATGCGATCGAGCTTCCAGGCTTGTGACTTGGTGGATTTTGTTCATCAAATCGTTGAAACCTTCCGCGCCTACTGTGAGAAAAAAGGAATTCAATTAGTGGCGGCACTGTCACCTTGCGATCCTGTTTATCTCGATCTCGAAAAATTTGACAAAGTGGTGTACAACCTCCTGTCCAATGCCATGAAGTTCACACCCTCTGGCGGGAAGATTACGGTGTCTCTGGAGCCTATGGACGATCGGGTTTCCTTAACGGTTCGAGACACGGGAATTGGCATTCGGGAAGACCAAATTGCAGTGCTGTTCGAGCGATTTCGTCAGGCGGAAGGATCGGTCAATCGCCGCTATGAGGGTACAGGTCTGGGGCTTGCGCTGGTGAAAGAGTTGGTGGAAATTCACGGTGGTCAGGTGCAGGTTACGTCTGTGTATGGTGAGGGCAGTGCCTTTACGTTGATGTTGCCAGTTGGCTGCGACCATTTAGATGCGAGTCAAATTTTGGATGAACAGGGCGAGTTGCAGGTCAGTCGTGCGGCGGTAGAATTTGCGGACATTGATACTGAATTGCAATCGCTAGAGCCTGAAGAAAGTCCGATCGATGAGGCTAATGCGACGGGCAAGCGAGTCCTGGTGGTGGAGGATACGGCGGACCTGCGGCACTATGTGGCAGGCATTCTCCGATCGCAGGGCTACCGAGTCTTTACAGCGCGGGATGGTGAAGAAGGGTTC
>JANMIS010000895.1:0-1545 GCA_031375925.1 Synechococcales cyanobacterium OTE_70_concoct_197_sub | reverse complement strand
CAGAGTTCCCATACATCGATCGTGACGATTTCTTCACCCCGTTCGAGCTTCCATTCGTAGGCAGGATAGGGCTTAGGGAGCGTTTCGAGGATTTGTTCGATAGTGTAGGCACGATCGTTGTCGGTGGTGCTTTTGAGTTCTTGTTGCAGCAGGCCAATTCGGCCCCGCTCTTCTTCTGAAATCGCATCATCCCATACCAAATTTTCCTGGTAGCTACTTTTCCAAGTCGAAAATTGTTCAGTGAGTTTCCGAATGTTATCCAACAGCCGAATGAAGGCGGGTTGCATGAGGATGTTTGTTTTTTCCCAGGTGGCATCGTCGGCGAAAGTGGGTTTCATGGTCGGTTTCGAGAGATTTAGGAAGGCGTTGCTTTCTACAGGATAGAATGGAATAGAGGCGTTATTAATTACAAATTGCAAATTTGATTGAGTCGCTGACGAGCCGCCCCCCAATTCTGGGGGGATATGAAGGAGAGAGAACTTTGAAGATTGTATTTTTTGGGACACCGCAGTTTGCGGTTCCGAGCTTGAATGCTTTGATTGCGGAGCCGGGGATTGATGTGGTAGCGGTGGTGACGCAGCCGGATAAGCGGCGGGGACGGGGCAATGATGTGTCGCCTTCGCCTGTTAAAGCAGTGGCTGAAGTTGCAAATATTCCGGTGATTCAACCCGATCGCATCAAAAAATCCCCCGAAGCCTTAGCCCAATTGCGCGATTATCAGGCCGACCTTTTCATTGTGGTGGCCTACGGTCAATTGCTCTCCCAAGAAATTCTTGATATGCCTAAAATCGGCTGTATCAACGGTCATGGTTCATTGCTTCCAGCCTATCGCGGAGCGGCACCCATTCAGCAATGCCTCGTCAAGGGTGAAACCCAAACGGGAATGACGACAATGCTAATGGATATTGGAATGGACACAGGATTAATGTTGTTGAAGTCTACGTTAGAGATTGGGCTATTGGAAAATGCCCATGAATTGGCCGATCGTCTCTCTGTTCAATCTGCTGAATTGCTTGTCGAAACCATCAAAAAGCTTTCCACTAGAGGAATCCAGCCGGAACCGCAGGATTCAACAAATGCAACCTACGCGCCGCTGATTCAAAAAGAGGACTATGAATTGGATTGGTCTAAGTCTGCGATCGACCTTCATAATCAAGTACGCGGATTGTATCCCGGCTGTCGCACTATCTTTCGAGATGCTGCCTTAAAAGTGATGGCGACGGTGCCGTTAATTGAAGCGGTCCGATCGCAGCTTCCTGAGTTTGAACCTTTGTTTGAAGCCATTGAAAATCTTGAACTGCAACCGATCGGAACCATTGTGGCTGTGGTAAAAAATCGAGGGGCGATCGTGCAGACAGGCGACAGCTATCTGTTTTTAAAAGAAGTACAACTCGCTGGGAAAAAAGCTCAATCTGGTTGGGACTTTGCCAATGGTGGACGAGTTACGATCGGTGAGCGACTGGGTTGAAGGGGGATTCATTGAGTTCACATTTAGGATTGATGCAAGGCCAGTCTTCTGGGATCACACTCATCTCCATGTTGCCG
>JANMIS010000123.1:0-4035 GCA_031375925.1 Synechococcales cyanobacterium OTE_70_concoct_197_sub | reverse complement strand
CTTGAATCGAACCCTTTTTAAACTGAGCAAGTAAAACTCTTCGGTTTGGCACCCCCAGAATTGGGGGCCGGGGGGCGGTTCGCCAGAGCATTTATTCCCAAACTAATTTCCAAAAAAATCATGTCTAAAATTCAAACGATCGCTCAAGATGCCAAAGAAGCTGCGGCCAAACTAGGCATTGCAAAATTCGATATTTACGGCTCCACTACCGATGAAACCAGCGTTCAAGTCAATGAAGGCGAACCCGAACAAATGAAAGCCTCCCAACGATCGGGCGTAACTGTTCGCGTTTGGAATGCAGCGGGTCCCGTGGGCATTACTTCAACAACCGACGTCGATCGCGCAGGTCTCGAACTCGCATTGAAAACCGCCTACGAAGCCAGCGCCTTCGGAGCCACGGAAAACATTCCCGACTTCAGCCCCGAAGCGACTGCGCCAATCGAAACTCACAATGCCCCCGCATTTGAAGCGTCCCCCGTTTCCAAATTGCTAAGTACTTTAGTTCGTGCTGAAAAAGCATTGGTAGACTCCCATGAGGCGATCGTCTCGGTTCCCTACAACGGACTCGCAGAAAAAGCATCCGAACGGTTTTATATCAATAGCAATGGTGCAACTCGTCACGAAGCCCACGCAATTTCTTCAGTCTACGTCTACACCAAAACCGAACAAGAAAACAAAAAACCACGCAGTGCCGGAGCTTTCCGCATCGCCTATAAAGTAGATGACCTTGACATTGATGCCTGCGTCAAAGAAGCTGCCGAAAAAACCATCAGCCATCTCAACTACGCCAAAATCGAAACCGGAAAATACCGCGTCGTATTCTCCCCCGAAGCCATTCTCGGATTGGTCGGCGCATTTTCAAATATGTTCAATGCCCAAAGCATTCTAGATAACCAAAGCCTCTCAACCGCTGAATCCCTAGGAGAAACGATCGCCTCCCCCTTGCTTTCCATCAACGACGACGAACACCACCCCGAAAACCTCGGCGCATCCGGCTTTGACGGGGAAGGCACACCCACGCGCTGCGTCCCCCTCATCACCAACGGCGTTCTCACCAGCTTCATCCATAGCGCAGGCACTGCCAAACGCATGAACACCCAACCCACAGGCAACGCCAGCATGGGCGCTAAAGTGGGAGTCAGTCGTAACTTCCTGCATTTATTTGCAGGCGCACCTGCCGCTGAAACCTACAGCCTCGACACCGCAGAAAATGTGATCTTAATTGACGAACTCGAAGCACTTCACGCTGGGGTTCAGTCGTTACAAGGCTCATTCTCATTGCCCTTCAACGGCTGGTTAGTCAATAAAGGAGTCAAAACCAGTATTGAATCTGCCACGATCGCAGGCGACATCCGCACCGTCCTCAAATCCATCATCTACGTCGAACCCAACACCGAATTCACTGGGTCGGGTGTAGCACCCAATGTTTGGGTTGAAGGGATGTCAATTACAGGCGGTTAAGAATGTTGGGGCGATCGGTTGGAGTGTTTCTGGCCGATCGCTAACTCATTTTGATCCATAGAGTGGCTCCACTCTAGTGGTCGAGTCTCTTTCATATTCCTTCGGAGTGGCGTTTCAAGTCGAATTTTCAGAGCGGCTAAATCCTGTTTTAAATCAGCATTTAAATAGCCTTTGTCGCCAATGAGTAACCCTTGAATGCCTTGACTAATTTCCCAGAGGGCCACTCGTTCATCCCCGTTCGCTGGGGTGACAGTAAATCCGGTAATCACCCCATTTAAACTGACATTCAAATGCCCTCGGAACCCATAAAAATATTCATCTTTTGCCGCACAGTATCCATAGCCTGCAATACCCCGGAAGCTATGACAACGCGAGGCATAGGTGATACAACATAATCGCATTGGCAAGCCATCAATCCAATGAACATCATCGGCAAAAGCGCCGAGTTGAATGGCTAATTGGCGTTGAATCAATTGTTTATATTGCCATAAATTGGCACTTTGACGGACAAAATTACTGCGACTGGGGAGTCCTGGAAACCAGGCCTGTCAATGACGGTTGAAATACTGTCAATGTTAAGAATTTGAGGGCATCATCGACCTCACAATAAATGGCGATGATAAACTGTTCAAATGTATACATAAACCCACTCCGCTGATTCGTTGATACCTTCAGCTTAATGAGTGGGGTTTTCTTTCTTCAAAATTCATTAAAATTACTTAGTCGTTGCAGTTTTGATATTTCTGGATGGCCAGAAAATCCGCTTGTCAGGCCCAGGAAAAAGTCGCACATCGCCTATTGCTTAGAAAAAAGTGAGTAAGTGAGTGACGATGACCCACGCTAACCCCAGTTCCAACCAGAGCGACCCAAACGATGACATGCCCACTGAATACACATTCAGTGGCAAAGGTGTCCGTGGTAAATTCGCCCAAACCCTGCGAGAAAATGGTTATTCTGTAACCACTCGTAACGATGACGGTACTGACAGCACACACCACGTATCCCCTGCCGAAGTCATAGAACAAAACCGCCAAAGAGAGTTACTAAAACAACAATCTTCCAATCACACCATGGCACAAGAATCTCATCAAACTTGATTGCTTTTCGAGTTCACTAGACTAGACAGCCTCTTAACATGCTTTGTTCTCTCTACTCCGTCACCCGTAAAACCACCAGTGTCATATCATCCGTGTTGGGATTCCCGATGCCGACAAATTCCTGAACACGGTCAAAAAGATAAGTCAAGATCTGCTGAGGATCGGTGAACCGTAATGCAGCCCAGCGGAATGCTTTCAGCAGATTTTCTTCATCAAACTGTTCGCCTGCTGGATTGGCGGCTTCTGTAAATCCATCGGTGTAGTAAATAATTAAATCTCCTGGGGCAAGCTGAACTTGTGCATCTTGATAAGCAGTATTAGAATCCAGTCCGATCAGCATTCCAAGGGTATCCAAACGACCGACTTTATCGGTCGCAGCTTGCCAGAGCAAGGGTGGGTTGTGGGCAGCATTGCTATAGGATAAAATTCGCGTCTTTGGGTCATATTCAGAATAAAACAGCGTTACAAATCGATTGGAATTTTCCAAGTCGGCGTACATGACTTGATTGAGATGCTGCAAAATTCTCGCAGGGCTGTGGCCGTTGAGCACTTCGGCTCTCAGCATTCCGCGTGTCATGGTCATAATCAACCCCGCCGGAACGCCTTTGCCCATGACATCGCCGATCGTCACGCTCCATTTGCCCGATCGATCGCCAGCTTGGCCCGCCGCCACCCCTGGAATAAAGTCGTAGTAATCCCCGCCCACTCGACTAGCCGTTTTACACATAGCTGCCAGTTCAATGCCGTCGATCGTAGGACATTGACGAGGCAGAAGACGATTTTGGATATCTGCGCCAATTTCGAGTTCGCGATCGAGGCGCTCTTTTTTGCGGAGTTCGGTTGTGAGTTCGTCGTTGTCGATTGCAACAGCCGTCTGGTCTGCAACGAGACGCACGAGCTTTTGACGCTGTTCGGTCCAGGCATAGTTGGGGTCGCGACTGAAGACAAAAAGCCTTCCTCGTTCTTGATTTTTAACGACGATCGAGGTGCCGAAGATTTGAATCTCTTCCCCGAGAGTCTGTACGATTTGCTGGTCGAGGGAAGCGATCGCAGCGGGGACTTTCATCAGGGCTTCCATGGGTTGAAGCTTAGCCATGGAGTTTGAAATCTGGCGGGTGGCACGCTCAAAGGCTTGACGAACTTCCTGTCCCCAGCGTTGGTCTTGGCAATGGAGCTGTTCTAGACGCACTTGACCATGGCGAAACATAATTAAAGCGCCCCCATCTCCGTCGGTGACGCGAGACGCCATCAGAGGGATCAGTTCTAAAAACTGGTTGAGATTATTAAAGCTCCGTAGTGCAAATCCCAAAGAACTTAGTAGGTCTTGAATCTTATGTTGTTCTCGACTCAAACGGGCGACCAGCTCCTTGAGCGCCAAGACGGAAGACCCGTCAGGCGTATTGACTAAGCTATTCGTACGATCGGAAAGGGATGTCATGGGAGTCCGGGGAATGAAGGCGATCGTTCCATCGACCTA
>JANMIS010000859.1:0-1689 GCA_031375925.1 Synechococcales cyanobacterium OTE_70_concoct_197_sub | reverse complement strand
ATCGTCTCACCTTTATGTATACCCACCTCAAAGAGGAAAATCTTCAACCTATCTCAAAACGATCGTCCCATTCCTCGATCGCAGACCCACAACAAATTCAATCCCATGGACATAAACTGATCCCTTGTCCACTTTCCCAATCGCCCATGCTGTACAAACTCCCGCTCGTCCTCTCTCCCCAACCCGAAGGCGGCTTTGTCGTCACCTCACCCATGGTTCCCGAGCTGCTCACAGAAGGCGAAACCGTCGCAGAAGCGCTGGATAATGTGCGCGACGCCCTAGCCGCAGTCGTCGAACTCTACGAAGACCTCGGCAAAATCTTGACGATTAATACGGCGGTTCAATAGCTTAGTACGAGTTGCAAGACCTTCAATTACAACGCCGATCGTCAGTTTCTCCCCACCCCACTCAACTCGCACCGATCGCAATCCTTCTATCACAGCTCAACATACTGAATGCACCGTCTTCACAAGCAATGTCAGGTGAAACAATCCTTCTGTCACTGCGGAACATACTGAATTAACGACTTACAGAAGCAATGCGATCGTCCCCACTCTTAATGTCACGACTAAACATACTGAATTCACCGATCGCACAAGCAATGTCAAGGGTAACAGTCTTTCTCCTACACCGATCGAAACTGTTGCATCAACCAACGTCCTACTTGAGTTTGATTCTGTAACCGACTCAGTTGCAGCGCTTCCTCTAAAATTTGAAAGGACAATCCTGGTAAAACGGTAGAACTTTGAATTTGTCGGCTCCCCAAAGTCTCGATCGCAAAGGCTGTAATAGTCGATCGCTCTACATCAATCACCCAATACTCCGCAATGCCGATCGTTTCATACAAAAGACGTTTTTTACCTAGATCCTCAGCCAGAGACGAATCTGAAATCTCAATCGCCAGATCCGGTTTAGGAAATTGGTCAAGATCAATAATAGAACTGCCCGTCGGAGTTAGACTTGACCTGTCACCAATGTAATAAGAAAGGTCCGGCTGAGCTTCACGATGGCGCACCGATCGATAGCTAGCATTGGTCAAACCATCTAGGGAAATGTCTGCGATCGTACAAAACAAATTAATCATAAACAGCAACAATGAATTGTCCCGAGCATGGTTTGCTCCAACCCCCATAGCCTCAATCCTCATTTGCTGATTAAAAAAATAAGCCTTTGCCTTTGCAAACTCCGGACGCTCTGACATACATATAAATTCGTCCCAAGTCGCATCCACCCATCGATCGGTTTGAATGGCGGAGACTGAAGAATTTACGATCGGTTGTTCTGACAGTTGAACCATGGGACAAGCCTCTACCGCAAATGCAGACTCTCCCATTATGGCATGACTGCATAAAACTCTCGCACCCCCAGAATTAAGGGCTAGAGGTCTTCATTCTCAATTCAACATTCTCCATTCCCAACGCCCTATGGCAACCAAGGGTACTGCGTGAAATCAGGCTTCCGCTTCTCCAAAAACGCCCGCTTCCCCTCCGCCCCTTCCTCCGTCATGTAATACAACATCGTCGCATTCCCCGCCAACTCCTGAATCCCCGCCTGCCCATCACAATCCGCATTAAACGCCGACTTCAAACAGCGGATCGCGATCGGACTCTTCTCCAAAATCTCCCGCGCCCACTGAACCCCCTCACTCTCCAACTGCTCAATCGGCACCACAATATTCACCAGCCCCAT
>JANMIS010000834.1:0-2704 GCA_031375925.1 Synechococcales cyanobacterium OTE_70_concoct_197_sub | reverse complement strand
TGGGTCGATAACTCAATAATTCTTGATAACGGGCTGACAAAATGGAGGCCAGGATCTAAAACTTGATCAGAGACCTTGCCAAACTGTTCAACGACTCCTACAGTTCCTACAGGGACAATACGAACAAAGCGTCCAATCACTATTATTAATGGAATCACTAATCCTAGAAAAGTCAGATTACGACGAGTTAACAGCCTGAATCGATTGTTAGATTTCATGATAGAGAAATTGTTATTCCTAAGAGACTTTCAGATAGTCGTCACAAGAATAACTATAGTTGAAATTTCAGCCATCGCTATGAATTTAACAACACATTTCTTTTGAAAAATTCGATTGTTTTAGGGAAAGACTTTATATAGTTTTTTATGGCATTCAACAACCGTGATTTGCTTAATCATTAATGTACCGAAATGTGCCGAGTAAAGTCGCTGCCATTAGACTGCGATCCAAATTTTACGATCGAAGAAGGGGATCGATAACGCTGGCCTTATTCAACCTCAAGGCATCACTCTCCACGGTCGAAATTGTTTCGTGCTTAATATAGTTAACTTTCACTTCCTCCATCAAGTCGGTCAGCAAGCTTTGAAGTTCACTGAGTGAATCTCCCTCCTGCAATGCCCGAATCATCGCACTGCCAAAACTCCGAACAAAGGCACTGACCAACTCCGCCGCTTCCTCATCTTCTAAGGCTTTCGACAACGCCTCATAAGCTCCTGATGTCACCGTCGAAATCAATTGTTCATTCATTTGGGCGGGAACGTTTCCCATCAATGGAATGGATTTAAATCCCTTATAAACCGGAGACTGTTCTAATATCCCTTCCATCGTATGACGAATCACCGCTTCGAGTTCCGGTTTGACGGTGGGCAAGGCTTGATTGACGGTAACATTTAAAATACGGGCAATAATTTCTCGAATTTCATCACGTTGATTAATATCTTGATAGGGTCGATTGAGGGAATTCATGGCCCACTTCGTCAATGCCCCCGTCGAGATTCCGCCTTGAAGTTGATCAATGGCCTGAACCAAAACCGCCTCGGTCAGTTCCTCAGAAATATTGCTCACAAAGCCTTGGGTGGCTTGATCCCGAATCCGATCGAGGTGTATCAACTCCGCTTGATCCAAGCGAATTGCGACGGGAATCACCCGCAGCCATTGCCACACTGGAATTAGCAGCAAAATATCATACCAACGCCAAAGCATTGCATCCAGCCATTTCAGGTTGCGATTACGGCGGGTCAAGTAAAAAGTTCTGGCTAGAAACTCTAACCCAAAAAGAGCCATAAACGGAGCATCTAACATCCAAAAATTATCCGTCGGCAGTCCGTTCTCGCCTGTGGTTCGATAATAATTGGTCAAAAGCAAAGGCTTCACTCTTTCATTAAAGAACTTGAGTTCTGCCTCAACCCCTTTACTTTTCAAATGGTCCTTACTCCAAAACGTCTCAAAAGACTGCCGCGAAGACTTGACACCCATCCGATCGCGCATTCGATTTTTAATCTTTTCGAGGTTGCCGCTCTTCCCGGCCACCTCGAACCAATTGCCTTCAATCATCTTAGCGCTTTCATCTTGCAGCACTTTTAATGCTTCGTCGGTCTTGGGAGAATCTAAGCCCGACTGAAAGAGACTTGCTTCTAAGTCCTGCACCGATTTCAAATATTGCTCTGTATCCCGATGGGGTTCAATTCCTTTGATGGGGTCGTACCACTGCGGAATCGGCAAGACGGGAACCTGAAAGCTCACGGGTCCTACTGAAACGCCCCCTCGCAACCAAAAGTCTCGCAGCCCCACATAGGTCATATCGAATCCCACAAAACCAAGATTTGCGACTGCGATCGCGGCCATGAGGCGTTCGTACCAGAGAATTTTGCGAGACATTTTAAGTGCTGAATCTATGGGACGGCGTGGGAAGCTATGAGTTAGGGCTGAAGGTTAGCCTAAATTCAGTGAGCAGGTCATCGAGTTCTTCGATCGCCTGATTCACGTCAATCCGCAATGTCCCGAGTTCTGGTAAATCCAGCAGTGAAATCAAGGCCGATCGTTTGGATTCAAGAGCCATAATACGATCGCGAATTTGAGAAGTTTCTGCCATGACGACCTGTTCATAACCAAAATGAAAAACCAGTCCAAATCTACCGTATCTCTATCCTAATTGAACATTCCAGCTAGAAAATCTGGCGAGAAACCTGCTTTTCGATTTCGGCCTGGGTTTCTTGGAGAAGCTGCGATCGTGGGTCGTTGCCTTGAATTTTCATATTAGGAACAAGTTTTCGGGTCTGGAGAGCCATGTGAAGTTGCAAATGGGCAACGTATTCGCTGAAGTCTTCTCTCTGGGAATTAGCTTGAGGGGAAGCTTGAGAAAGAGGCATCACGGTGAATCTCCTGAAAAATCTAGACTAATGTTGCTTTCAAATATTATGTGCTGGGTTTGGGAGCGCGTTCGTGATTCTTCAAAGATATTTACGAAAGGAAACCGGAAAGGGTCGCGATCGTCTTCTGGCTAGAAGGTTTTTAGATTTGTGGGTTGCATCTTTTAAAGACGTTGTGCTACTGTCTATGACGTCGAGGACGTATAGCTCAGTTGGTTAGAGTACCACGTTGACATCGTGGGGGTCACTGGTTCGAGTCCAGTTACGTCCATCGCCCGATCGCTGCTCTCTGAGACCGATCGGGCTTTTTAATCTCTGCCTCACTTCGGCCAATT
>JANMIS010000826.1:0-5618 GCA_031375925.1 Synechococcales cyanobacterium OTE_70_concoct_197_sub | reverse complement strand
ACCATGCGCGGACGGTGGCGACTTGGCGATCGGAGCTTGAAAATTGTCCGTTACTACTGGGTTCGGCAACACCTTCATTGGAGTCTTGGTGTGCGGCCCAGGCAGAAGACGAGTCGGGGTATTTGTCGCTTCCACAACGGGTTTACGATCGTCCTCAGCCACAGATTGAGGTGGTGGATATGCGGGCGGAGTTGAAGGAGGGGAATCGATCGATTTTTAGCCGATCGTTGCGGGATGGGATTGCTGAGATGAAGGAGAAGGGGCAGCAGGGGATTTTGTTTATTCATCGGCGGGGACATAGCAGCCATGTGTCTTGTCGTAGCTGTGGCTATGTGATGGAATGTCCAAATTGTGATGTTTCGCTGTCCTATCACCATACCCATGAGATGGCGGCGGAGTTGTTGCGCTGTCATTATTGTGGCTATGGGCAACTTCAGCCGAAGGTCTGTCCGGTGTGTAGTTCTGTTTATTTCAAGCATTTTGGTAGTGGGACGCAGCGGGTGACGCAGGAGTTGGCGGCAGAATTTCCTGATGTTCGATTCCTACGGTTTGACAGCGATACGACTCGGACGAAGGGGGCGCACCGAGCTTTGTTGGATCAGTTTGCGAGGGGGGAGGCGGATCTGTTGGTGGGGACGCAGATGTTGACGAAGGGGTTGGATTTGCCGCAGGTGACGTTGGTGGGGATTGTGGCGGCGGATGGGCTGTTGCATTTGCAGGATTTTCGATCGGCGGAGCGCGCTTGTCAGACGTTGTTGCAGGTGGCGGGCCGATCGGGGCGGGGGGATGATCCAGGAAGGGTGATTTTGCAGACTTATAGCCCGGATCATCCGGTGGTTGGGGCGGTGGTGGATCAGGATTACGGGGCGTTTGTGCGATCGGAGTTGGAGACCCGAAAAGTGATGGGCTATCCGCCATTGGGGTGGGTGATTTTGATTCGGCTGAGTAGTCCGGAGGCGGTCGCGGTGCAGAAGGCGGCGGGACGGGTTGCGAATTTGTTACAAGTTTCTGCGAAGGGAGCGTATGAGATGTTGGGTCCGTCTCCGGCGATGGTGCTAAGAGTGGCGCAGCGCTATCGATGGCAGGTTTTGTTGAAGGGAGAGAATATTGGAAAGAAGAAAAGCGCGACTTCCACACCCGTGGAACTTTGTGTTGAGGAGCTGCGATCGGTTTGTGGGGCGGGGGTGAGTTTGACGATCGATGTGGATCCGGTGAATTTTATGTGAGGCTTGGTCGATCGAAGGAACTATCGTCCTGCTGCTAACACTTGCTCTACTGTCAGGTTTAGCGCTGGGAAAGTGGGAGAGACGATCGGCTCATTCCCCATAAACTGCGCAACTTCGTAGATTTCCCCATTGAGTGTTAGGACTCTGACCCATTGGCGATCGGGATCCACTTGCCAGAATTCAAGAATTCCACGATCGGCATATTCACGCGGCTTCTGAACGTAATCGTGCTGGTAGTTGTCGGAGCCTTCGGTGCCGGGGGAAACGATTTCAATGATCAGGAGTGGGTTGGGTTCGTTTTGTTTGAGACAGGCTTCGGTGCGGTCTGCGATTGCAGCGGCAGATTCTTCTGAGTGGATCATCAAATCAGGGTCGCGGGCCGTGACAAATTTGCTGGGGACTTCAATTTTTTGCTTTACGCCCACGCGGTAAGCAGGAAGACCCAGGGATCCAAAGGCGAAGGCCAGATACATTGCAATCCAGGTATTAATCGTGCTTTCAGATGCCATCTCGATCAATACCCCATCCACCAGTTCATAGCGTCTTTCTGTTCCGTCGTCATAGGTGAGGAATTCTGTTAAGGTCATTCGTCGGTCGGTTGCGATCGTCATCGTTCACCTCTCTAGATTGCGCTCTTTTATCATATCTAAAATTGGATGTGGAGCTGATGAATTTGATGTGATGGGTTGGGTGACGTATGATTGAAGAGAAGATTTTTGTACATATTTTTAAGTCATTTGCCTCGTCTAAGTCGAGCTTAACGATCGTACTTGTTAAGTAGGCTTAAACTAGGCGGGATGCCGATCGAACCTCCGCCCCATCTTCCGCACATTCACGACACCCGATCGATTTAGATGCAGGCGAATGATCGTTGCTAGACTAGAGACTGTTTCTCCCCCACATCTAGAATTATGAACCGTCGTGAATTTATGACTTGGGCGGGTGCCGGATTGCTCGCCACCTCCCTGCCCGTTGCCCTCGCAGCCTGTAACTCCGCTGTCACCAGCAAACCGGCTTCCAGTGAACTACCCAATCCCGCTGCTGCCGCAGATGGCGCCCTCCGTCCGATCGCCTCCCTCACCGACCTAAAACCCGGCATTCCCTTTGAAGGTAAACTCGACGGCAAACCCTTCGCCATCAGCGGAGACCCCACAAAACCTCAGTCGATCGTCGCCGTTAATCCCACCTGCACCCACAACGGCTGTATCACTCCCTGGAATGCTCAAAGTAAACAGTTTGTCTGTCCTTGCCATGGCGCCAGCTTCGATGACAGCGGCAAAGTCCTTCAAGGTCCGGCAGACAAAGCCCTCGCGAGTTACAGCATTGAGGTCAAAGATGGAAAAATCTTTACTAAAGCGTAGACTTAGCGGCCCATTCCTCTAAACTAGATGACTGGTTCAAAGAGTGATGTGTACCTATGCGACTTTCTAAGATTCTATTCGTGACGCTGCGCGAAGATCCGGCGGATGCAGAGATTCCCAGTCACAAACTCCTGGTGCGGGCGGGCTACATTCGTCGGATTGGCAGTGGTCTCTATACCTACATGCCGTTCATGCTGCGCGTGCTTCAGAAAATTAGCACGATCGTCCGTGAAGAGATGAACGCCGTAGGTGCTCAAGAGCTACTTATGCCGCAGCTTCAGCCCGCTGAACTCTGGCAAGAATCCGGTCGCTGGGATACCTACACCAAGGCCGAAGGGATCATGTTTTCGCTGACCGATCGGCAAGGTCGAGAAGTGGGCCTTGGTCCTACTCATGAAGAAGTAATCACCGCCGTGGCGCGAGACATGGTGCGATCGTACCGTCAGCTACCCGTGAATCTATATCAAATTCAAAGTAAATTCCGCGATGAAATTCGGCCTCGTTTTGGCTTGATGCGCGGACGGGAATTCATCATGAAGGATTCCTACTCATTCCATACGGATGAAGACTGTCTAAAGGAAACCTACGCTAGAATGCATGACGCTTACTGCAATATTTTTCGCCGTAGTGGATTGGAGTTTCGTGCTGTAGATGCGGACTCGGGGGCGATCGGTGGCTCGGGTTCTCAAGAGTTTATGGTGCTTGCAGAAGCGGGCGAAGACGAAGTGCTGTATACCGAAGATGGTCAGTATGCTGCAAACGTGGAAAAGGCGATCGCGCTTTCCTCAGATCCCGAAGTTTCCCAATACACCACCTATGAAAAACGCGAAACAATTGGGACTAATGCGATCGTTAAAGTGTGCAAAGTATTGAAATGCTCACCCACGACGGTGCTAAAAAATGTGCTGTATCAGGTGACTTTTGATAGTGGGATGATGGCGATGGCGATCGTCTCTTTGCGCGGGGATCAGGATGTGAATGAAGTCAAACTGCAAAATGAATTAACCAAACTTGCATCCAATTACAATGCTACGACCGTCATTGGTTTAGTGGTTCCTGATGAAGAAGCGCAAGCTAAATGGACTGCCAAAACATTGCCATTAGGATATTTGTCACCTGCGGTTTCTGATGATTACATTCAGGGCAGTGCAACAGTTTCACCGAAATTCATTCGATTGGTTGACCCGACTGCAGCGGACTTGAAAAACTTTATTACAGGCGCAGATGAAGTGAACTACCACGTCGTGGGTGCAAACTGGGGTTCAGAGTTTGTATTGCCTGCTGTGGTGGATATTCGTAAAGCGGTGGCAGGCGATCGTGCCCATCACGACTCATCACAAACCCTGCAAACGGCACGGGGCATTGAAGTCGGTCATATCTTTCAATTGGGGACCAAATACTCCGAAGCCATGAATGCGACCTTTACCAATGAACAAGGTGAAGAGAAGCCCTTTGTCATGGGCTGCTATGGCATTGGGGTTTCCCGTTTAGCCCAGTCTGCGGTGGAGCAATCTTACGACAAGGATGGGATCATTTGGCCTGTGGCGATCGCCCCATACCATGCCGTCGTCGTCGTTCCCAATGTGACCGATGAAGTGCAAATGGCAGCGGCTGAGAAGATTTATCAAGGTCTCAATGCAGCGGGTGTGGAGACCTTGCTGGACGATCGTGATGAACGGGCAGGCGTGAAGTTCAAAGACTCAGAACTCGTGGGCATTCCTTTCCGCATTGTTACAGGCAAAGCCCTTAAAGACGGCAAAGTTGAAGTCGTGATTCGCTCAACCAAACAGGCACAGGAAGTACCGATCGATGATGTGGTCGCAACCCTTCAAGAATGGGTCAAGGCTGCGATCGATTAGGGTTGTTGAATCACATTAAAAACCCCAAACTTCAACAATCACCGAGGTTTGGAGTTTTCTCTTGTGCCTCTAAAATTGGGGGGTGAGGGGGCCTCTTCGGCCGTGTGTTTGTTTTTGCTGAGATAAGCATTGAGTTGACTCTTCTGAGTCGGGTTCAGAATTTTCAAGATATCGTCTTGAGCCTGTTTATTGGCTTCATTCACCGCTTTCTTTTGGTTTGCATCTAAGTTCAGTTGGCTGATGATCGCCGATAACTTTTGCTTGCCACGGAGTTGATCAAATTTCGCTTTTTGGTCTTTATTGAGCACCTTGCTGATCGCATTAGTTCGCTTCGTCCGAACACCTGAAAGCTGTTTCTTTTGATTTGCATCTAGCTTAAGCTGCTCCCAAATAGAAGGCTCAGCTTTCTTCTTCATCGTTGCAGGAGCAGCATCTTTCGCCGAGGCTTCCAAAGTCACGATCGTTCCCAACGTCACACTGCCCAACAAAACAGCACTCGCAAATCTTAAAATATTCTTAATCGTCATAGTGAACCGTCTCTAGGTGAAAAATTTACGTCTCTAATACTTTATGTCAATCGTCAGAAAATGAACTATATTTTTAGCGAATTGGTTATTATTTAGATGAGAAGCTGTGTGAGACGAAGAAATTGGACGATTTTGAGTATTAGCGTAGTCTTGAGTAGCACCGGGATCTTTGGGGCTGGGATGATGCCCGATCGATCAACCCAAGCCAGTCAGCCATCCCCTCAACCTAGTCCTCAAGTCACTACACCGATTCCAGAACTAAGCTCAATCGATCGTCAGAAACTCGTCACATTGCAACTAAAATTTCAACGTCAGCAATGGCAAAAGTTAGCGCTAGGCGATCGGATTCAAATCATTGCAGAGCAGTTCATCGGCGACCCCTACCGGGCTAATCTCCTAGACCAAAGCAATATTGAACAGCCGTTTGTCTCACTCCATGAATTTGATTGTGTCTTGTTCTTAGAAACAGTCCTTGCCATTACTTCTGCTTTATCTTCAGCAAATGCGGAGGTTTCTAATTCTCAAGCACAAAGGCCAACGTATGCTCCAACATTGGTTTTGATGTCGTCAGAAATGAAGATTTTCCCAGAAGTACAACGATATCGTTACCGGGATGGAAGACTAATCAACTATTGCGATCGGCTT
>JANMIS010000785.1:0-2193 GCA_031375925.1 Synechococcales cyanobacterium OTE_70_concoct_197_sub | reverse complement strand
GCTCAGCATTATCATGAGTGGTGGCATTTTTCCTGGGGCGATCAGCTTTGGGCTTGGATCACGATGCGGACATTCGCCCATCCGTTTTCAAATTCAGGGCCGATCGTGGCAAGATATGGCCGCTTTGAGTGACTTCAATGGTAGTATCTTTAACTGGCACATTAATAATTTCTCAGGAAACTGACATGTCACTGGTTCAAGAAGATAAGCAAAAAATCATTACCGACTACCAAAAGCACGAAACCGACACCGGATCCGTCGAAGTGCAAGTCGCAATGCTCACTGAGCGCATCAGCCGCCTCAGCACACACCTCAAAACCAACAAAAAGGACCACGGTTCTCGCATTGGCCTCTTGAAAATGATTAGCTTGCGGAAGCGCCTTCTGGGATACGTTCAGAAGATTGACTATGCCCGCTACAAAACTTTGATCGGTCGTTTGGGTCTTCGTGGTTAATCCAAAGAACCCTTATTTTCTATTGCGCTGTTGCTATTGAGTATTGACGATTATGTCAACGGAATCTAAAGAGCCAAAATTAGAGCCGAAGTCCTCTCAGCCTGAAAAGGCGAAGTCCCAAGCGTTGCCCTTTGAGCCTGCTTCTCATAAGAAGAAGAAAGCCGAAGTGCCGCCCGGAGCTTTTATCAACGATCGATCGTCAGGAATTCCTGAAGTCGTGAGTCAGCGGATGGGACGACGGATGGCTATTTTTTCAGGTGTGCCTAGCTTTTTGGGCATGGCAACGTTTGTTGTGAGCTACTACCTTGTTTCACAAAAACATTACGAATTGCCGAATTCTGCTGTGTTGCTGGTCAGTCTCGGGTTCTTCGGGTTAGGAGTTGTGGGCTTGTCCTATGGTCTTCTGTCCGCCTCCTGGGATCCAGAACAAGTCGGTTCACTTCTAGGCAATGAGCAATTTGGGCTTAATTTTTCTCGCGCTACAGACGCGTTCAAAGAGGCCCGTCGTAAGGCCTTAAAGGATGCAGAGCGAGCTAAGAAGAAATAGGTTGAGAATCCTCCCCACAACAGGGAGTTAATAATGGCCGCATTCGGGAGACTTTTCCGATGCGGTTTTTTATTTAGGCAGCGAACTGTCGGATAATATCAGTCTGTTGCGTTGGGAATGTACGATCGTGAGCGGAAAAAATTCTTATCTTCAAGTGTTTGCCAGTCGCAAAATGGCGTCGATCTTGCTACTGGGTTTTGCGTCGGGGTTGCCCTATGCCTTAGCGGATGATGCCTTTCGGGCTTGGATGACAAAATCGGGATTTGACCTAAAGCAAATTGGCTGGCTGAGCCTTGTGAGTTTGCCCTACTCACTTAAGTTTTTATGGTCACCGCTGATCGATCGGTTTCGTTTGCCATTTCTCGGGCGGCGGCGTGGGTGGATTTTGGCAACCCAACTGGGATTAGTGGGGGTTATTTTTCTCTTGGCTGCGCAGATGGCAACCATGGCGGGCATGGACGCTGTGGCTAAAACCAATGCTTTAAATACCGTTGCGATCGTCGCTGTTTTCATGGCTTTTCTCAGCGCAACCCAAGATATCGTCGTCGATGCCTACCGCACGGATGTTTTAAAACCCTTAGAAGTCGGAGCAGGCGCTTCGGTGTTGGTGTTGGGCTATCGGATTGCGCTGCTGTTAACGGGCTGGCTAGCGTTTAATTTGGCCGATAAAATTGGCTGGGCTTCAGTCTACGGCGTGATGGGTTTATTCTTAAGCTTGGGCGTTTTGGGAACTTTCCTAGGTCCCAATCCTCCGCCTGAAAATGAAATGGAACCGCCGACATTGTTGGATGCTGTGGTTCAACCTTTTATTGAATTCTTTCGGCGTTTAGGTTGGCAAAAAGCAGTTTTAGCATTGGTATTTATTATCTTGTTCCGGTTGGGAGATGCAATGGTCGCGAAGATGGCGATTCCATTCTTAGGGGCGAAGGGCTTAGGGTTTAGTGATAGTGATATTGGCAATATTCGGCAAGGGATGGGATTGATTGCGACGATCGTTGGAACCCTAAGCGGCGGTGTGGCTTTAAGTCGGTTAGGAATGAACCGATCGCTTTGGATTTTTGGTGGTTTGCAGGCGATTAGCAACTTGGGGTATTGGATCTTAGCGCTAGTCGGAAAAGACTATACAACGCTCGTGTTGGCGATTAATGTAGAAAACTTTTGCAGCGGATTAGGAACGGCAGGATTTGTTGG
>JANMIS010000725.1:0-3757 GCA_031375925.1 Synechococcales cyanobacterium OTE_70_concoct_197_sub | reverse complement strand
ATTTGCGGCTGATGCTGGACAAGAGGCTGCGCGGGCCGATCGGCTGGCGGAACGATTACGATCGCTTGGCATTGACCCTGACACGATTTAAATCTGTGCCCTGTCAAGAATCCAATCCTTAGAATTAGTCTCTGGGGGTTGGATTCTTAAGGCTCCTTACCATAATGCTAACTGGGTTACAACAATTACAAAACCGTTACAAACCCCGCGCTGTCAGCCGATCGCAGTCCTCAGAGTGATAGTCTAACTCTGTAGAAAACGTTAAAAAAGAGCTAAAGAGGCGGACATGACTGGTGACATTCCCTATCTCCTTCGAGCCACGAAAGGTGAAATCCTCGATCGCCCGCCCGTGTGGATGATGCGGCAGGCTGGACGCTACATGAAAATTTACCGCGACCTGCGTGATAAATATCCTTCTTTTAGAGAACGATCGGAAAATCCTGACCTCTCGATCGAAATCTCGCTTCAACCCTGGAAAGCCTTTCAGCCCGACGGCGTGATCATGTTTTCTGACATTTTGACTCCGCTTCCCGGCATGGGCATTCCCTTTGACATCATCGAAAGCAGGGGACCCATCATCGATCCGCCAATCCGCACTGCCGCACAAATAGATGCGCTGCGTCCGCTGGATCCTGAAGAATCCCTTCCCTTCGTCAAAACAGTGCTTCAAACCCTACGTCAGGAAGTTGGAAACAAAGCTGCTGTATTAGGATTTGTCGGATCGCCTTGGACTTTGGCTGCCTACGCGATCGAAGGAAAATCCTCCAAAGACTATTCAAATATCAAGCGCATGGCTTTCTCTGAACCCGAACTGCTGCACAAACTCTTGGGCAAAATTGCGGATTCGATCGCCACCTACGTCCGCTACCAAATCGACTCCGGCGCACAGATGGTCCAGCTTTTCGACTCTTGGGCTGGGAACTTAAGTCCGATCGACTACGACACGTTTGCGCTCCCCTACCAGCAGCGGGTCGTTAAACAGGTCAAACAAACTCACCCCGACACGCCCCTCGTTATGTATATCAGCGGCAGCGCAGGTGTCCTCGAACGCATGGGCCAAACGGGAGTCGATATTGTCAGCGTAGACTGGACTGTGGACATGGCCGATGCACGCCGTCGTCTTGGGCCAAATATGATCGTTCAAGGCAACATGGATCCGGGTGCATTGTTTGGATCGAAGCAATTCATTTACGATCGGATTCTCGACACGGTGAAAAAAGCAGGCAACAAAGGCCACATTCTTAATTTGGGTCATGGTATCTTACCCGGAACGCCAGAAGAGAATGCGGCATACTTCTTTGAAACCGCTAAGAATTTAGATCAAATCTTAGCTAAATCATAGATTTGGGAATGTAAACAAAAGCCCTTGAGAATTCTCAAGGGCTTTTGTTTATGATTAAAACTACAAATAAAAAAGGGGATGCAAAAATGCATCCCCATTCAGAGTTATTGATTAAAAATAAAAGCCTGAGATTACTCAGCGGCAGCGCCCTCTTCAGCACCACCCTTCCCAGCTTCATTTTCCGTCTCATCTAGACGGTTATCGTCAAAGCGGCGACGATTTCCATAACGCCCGTTGGTGGTGCGCTTCCGGAACTTCCGCGCATACGCCAAGTTGCGCAATGCCTTCTCTTTCTTCAAATTACGGCGCTTAGCCATGTCTTTCCTCTACTCAGGACAACCTAAAAATTATCACAGTGGTCAATGGTAGCACGAAATTTTAAACAACTATCAGATTCTGTGTAAGTTCAACGGCTCAAGCATTTCTTTAAACTTGGATACAAACCATAAAAAGGATTAATCAATCGCTACAGAATCTCTTAAGTAAAGCTTATCGACTTCCTGATATGATGCCTAAGAACTTGTTCGAGAGGGGCGGGATCCTGCTCAGAGTGCAGCCTTTACTAAGAAGTGTAACGGTGAACTTAAAGACGCAGAGAACAATCTGACGAATACTTGAGTTGCGATCGAAGCAAGTTCCAGCAACCTGGCAACAGGAATCTGGATTGATGCAGCGATCGTCGGTGAAGCATTTCACATTTTCACAGGAAGGGAGATTATGTCTTACGCGCAAGCGAAAACTCAGTCAAAAGCTGGGTACAATGCCGGGGTTCAAGATTACAAACTGACTTATTACACACCCGACTACACGCCTAAGGATACGGATATCCTGGCTGCGTTCCGGATGGTTCCTCAACCTGGCGTTCCGCCGGAAGAGGCAGCAGCAGCAGTCGCCGCTGAGTCCTCGACAGGGACTTGGACGACGGTTTGGACTGACTTGCTGACGGACCTCGATCGCTACAAGGGTCGTTGCTACGACATCGAACCCGTTCCTGGCGAAGATAATCAATACATTTGCTATATCGCTTACCCCCTCGACCTGTTTGAAGAAGGTTCTGTCACCAACCTGCTGACCTCTTTGGTCGGTAACGTGTTTGGTTTTAAAGCACTGAAATCTCTGCGTTTGGAAGATTTGCGGATTTCCGTTGCTTACCTCAAGACCTTCCAAGGACCTCCCCACGGGATTCAAGTGGAGCGCGATCGTCTGAACAAGTACGGTCGTCCAATGTTGGGTTGTACCATCAAACCTAAATTGGGTCTGTCGGCGAAAAACTACGGTCGTGCAGTGTATGAAGCACTTCGCGGTGGTTTGGACTTCACCAAAGACGACGAAAACATCAACTCCCAGCCGTTCCAGCGGTGGCGCGATCGGTTCTTGTTTGTTGCAGATGCAATTCACAAAGCCCAAGCCGAAACCGGAGAAATCAAAGGTCACTACCTGAACGTGACTGCCGGAACCTGCGAAGAAATGCTGAAGCGTGCCGAGTATGCAAAAGAACTCGAAATGCCCATCATCATGCATGACTTCCTGACCGCAGGATTCACCGCTAATACTTCACTTTCTCACTGGTGCCGCGATAACGGCGTTCTGCTGCACATTCACCGCGCAATGCACGCTGTGATTGACCGTCAGAAAAACCACGGTATCCACTTCCGCGTACTTTCAAAGTGCTTGCGGATGTCCGGCGGAGACCACATTCACACTGGAACAGTTGTGGGTAAACTCGAAGGTGACAAAGCCGTCACCTTGGGTTTCATCGATCTCTTGCGTGAAAACTACATTGAGCAAGATCGCTCTCGTGGTGTGTACTTCACCCAAGACTGGGCTTCCATGCCTGGTGTGATGGCGGTTGCATCCGGTGGTATTCACGTGTGGCACATGCCCGCATTGGTGGACATCTTCGGCGATGATTCCGTGCTTCAGTTCGGTGGTGGTACTTCTGGACACCCTTGGGGTAATGCTCCGGGTGCTAAGGCGAACCGCGATGCCCTTGAAGCTTGCGTCCAAGCCCGTAACGAAGGTCGTGACCTCATGCGTGAAGGCGGCGACATCATTCGTGAAGCTTGCAAATGGTCTCCTGAACTCTCCGTCGCTTGCGACCTGTGGAAGGAAATCAAATTTGAATTTGAAGCACAAGACACCATCTAATTGTGGCCTTGCTGCGTAAGGATGACCTTTCTGTTAAGGATGGAGCGTAAATGCTTCATCCTTCCTGAAACATGGATCTTAAGAAGATTGCGAATGATACGACGAAGACGTTGGTTAGTTATCTGACCTACCAAGCTGTTCGGGTTGTTTATGAACAACTTGACGAAACGGAACCGAAAAGGGCCTATTGGCTCCATCAGTTTGCCTCAAGCGAAAGCATTAAGGACGGCGATCGGTTCATTGAGAAACTCTTTCGAGAGCGACCCG
>JANMIS010000606.1:0-2603 GCA_031375925.1 Synechococcales cyanobacterium OTE_70_concoct_197_sub | reverse complement strand
ATGTGTTGTGCCGTTCATGTGTTCTTGTCTAGACGTTGGTGGAACGCAGGAGTGTGCGTATCACCATATCCATTGGTTTGCGATCCATTGGGTTGGCCGATTAAATAGGTACCAGCCGATGGATCGCCATCCTGCCGTGATCTGGGCTTTCGCTTTCATGCCGGGCCGCAGCTGCAACTCGGGATCATGAATGACTACGTCTGCCACGAAGACGGCTGCATCATCAATGACGGTCGCTCTTGGCTCGATGCGGCTGATCTTGCCGCGAAAGGATGCAATACCTGACGCATCGCTTCGAACGCTGACCTCATCTCCAACACTGATCTGCGCTAGGTCAGACGCGAGCAGCCGCAATTCGGCGGTCATCGATTCCAATTCAGCGACTTCGAATAAGCTTTGTCCCATTGTGAGCGGCATACCTACATTGCGTTGCCAATCACCCTGAACTACGACCCCAGCGGATGTGGCACGGATCTCAAGTCGGCGCAACTGCTCTTGAATACTCTCGATACGTCTTTCGGCCTGTTCCATTTCTATGTCCGCCAGAGCGATATTACCCGTTGCCCGCGTCGCTAAGGCAGAATCGCGTTTCTTGAGGGCACCATCGTGTTCTGCGGTTGCTGTCGCGAGATCTCGTCTCAACTGATCGTCATCGAGTCGGGCCATGAGTTGCCCCTTTTCGACATAATCGCCTGGGCGAACTTCACAACTTGCGATCCGTCCTTGGATTGGACTAGACAAATACTGTTTTGTTTCAGGTTCAAAGACGCATTCACGTCGCGGATAGTATGGAACTGGTATGAACATGACTCCGCACAAGAGTCCACATACAACCAACCACCATCGAGAGTTGGAACGAATGCTTTCCTGAAAGCTGACCACTTTTGCAAACCAGCTGCATCGCCGAACGATCAACCAGGTGTCTAATTGCTTAAGCAAGTTGGCAACGGAGGCCATGCCAAGCCACAATTGACTCGCCTGGGCAATGTAATTGGCCACACCTATTACGTTGCTTGGGGTCGCTTCGCACAAAAACACTGCATAACCACCCGATTCCCTGAGTGGATACGGAATCGAACAAAGCGATGAACCGATAATGTTTGAGAGTTCGTTGAGACAAACACTTGCGTCCGCCTTTGGTTCTGGTGATACCGGTTCTGGTGATGCCGGTTCTGGTGATGCCGGCGCCGGTACCGTTGAAGCCTCTGTCGTTGCTTCGATCGACGCGTTGCCTGCATTGGAAATTCGCGCGAACGCGTCGGACGAAAAACGAGTTTCCTTGCGCCAAACACTTTCCTTAGCTATTTTGGATAAAACTCGGCTTTGGGTTCGGAAATCACTCGCATCCCATCCACTCTGGGCCGATTGCACGACCGAGCCATTCTTTGATGTGATCAAAAGTCCAATCGATAGTCCGCTCATGCGGGCAACGTGATTTACAACCGATTGCAACATAGAGCCTGACAGCACATCGAAGGCTGGGATCGCGCATGCTTGACTAGCGGTAGCGAAGAACTCGGAATCGTTGAGGGACTCGGGACGATCCGCAACATGCGCCTGATTTTCAGAGCTGTGTCCTAAGGCACCGCCGCCCAAAAGGTCGTTACACAATGCCTCGCTTGTACCAAGGTGATTAAACACTGACGAAATCACCTCGTTCGACTCACCGGTTGCGGGATTCGAACCCGGTACGGAATCGACGGATGATGCAGTTTTCGACATTGTGTTGTGGTTGGTCATGACAAGATGCAAACAACTAGAGTTGAACCAACTGGCACTTTGAGGACCGAATGCTCCCATCTGGATTATCGATGACGACCGTCATCTCAATGACACCCCCATCTGCAATTGCAAATGGAGCGACAAACTCCACTTCGGCAGTTACCACCACATGATTTTCGAGGCGAATTTCGGCTCGCCCTGATTTTCGAAAGCGTTCAGCCGCTTCTACAGTCAGGTAAAAACGAGCTCTCAACTTGGAGGTGTCCACTAATCGAATGATTGCTGGTGCATTTCCTGCGATGTACTCGCCCACGTCACGATTGACTGTGACAACAGTCCCACGATGTGGTGCTCGAATCGTACGTTCCTGAAGCATCAACCGGGCTTTTTCAAGCCTCGCTTGCGAAATCAGCTTAGCCTCTTCCTGGGCTTGCAGTTTTGCTTTCGAGGTGTTTAGATCCAACATATATCGTTCTAGTTCCTTTGGACTCGAATGCCCGTTTGCAACTATTCGTGTGGTTTCATTTACTCGACGTTGATTGAATTCGTAGTCGCTTTTTGCGGTTTCCAGATTTCCAACGGCCGCTGCCTCGAGTTCGGCCTCATTCACCAACAATCGCTGTTGCTCGTGGTCGAGTCGACCAATCTCGGCCTTTTCTTCGATCACATCGCCAGGCTTGACAAAGAGCTCGCGAACAACGCCCATTTCAGCAGTCGCGACTTCAGTATCTCGATAGGGTTCAAGAACACCTTGTTTGTGTGCTGCAGCAAGTGTACGATTGATGACGGATTGTGCATTAGCCGTTCCATGAAATAGGAAAAGCAGGATGACGCATCGCAGTCCTAGTTTTGTTATTAGTGGTTTGAGCATCGAGTTTGTC
>JANMIS010000601.1:0-2775 GCA_031375925.1 Synechococcales cyanobacterium OTE_70_concoct_197_sub | reverse complement strand
ACTCAGCGGGGATGGGGCTACCACTATTATAGAGATTGACTCCTGTTTTGTATTTATTTACTAGGAAAGGTTCATGTCGCAGTCCAACCGCCTCATCACGATTCCCGTTAGCCATTACTGCGAAAAAACGCGTTGGGCATTGAAGCGTCTCCAAATTCCGTTTATCGAAGAACGTCACATGCCGCCATTTCATCGTTTCGCTACTCGGTCCAAGGATTCAACAGTCACACCTCAAATCTCCGAGCAAATGTCCCTACTCAATCGCCTCATCCTCAAAACCGTCGGCGGTCAGTCGGTTCCCGTATTCGTCACTGCCACTAACATTTTCAGAAGTTCCGACGAAATCTTGCGCTACGTCGATTCGATCGCCCCAGACAGTCTCAAACTCTACCCGGCAAATCCAGAACAATGCCGATCGGTCGATGAACTGGTTGAATTGTTTGATACTGTTCTGGCCCCTGCTGTGCGGCTTTGGGTCTATTCTTACATTATGCCTCAGCCGAATTTAGTAAAACCTTTATGGTGCGAAGGCGTTCCATGGATTGAACAATTGCTGTTTCCTGTTATGTTTCCTTGGATGAGAACTAATGTGACACAGTTGTATGGAATTGATGACACCTCGATCGATCGTTCTTATAAAATAATTTGCGATGTTTTCGATCGGGTTAGTGAATTGCTAGCTGATGGCAGAACTTATTTGGTGGGCAATCGGTTTTCGGCGGCTGACCTTGGGTTTGCGACCTTAGCGGCGGTTTTGGTTTCCCCACCGACCTATGGTGTCAAGTTACCCAAACTCGACCAACTACCCACCCAAATGGCAACCGATATGCAAGCGTTTCAGATGAGTTTGGCTGGGAAGTTTGCTCTTCGGTTGTATCAAAAAGCTGAAGGAGGGGCCATCCTGTGATTCGTAGGATAGTTTACGATATGATTCACAAGTGCAGAAGCGCAATGACGGATATTGCTCTACGGAAGTCTTCCCAATGGTATTTCGATCGTTATGGAACTCTCGAAAAAGATCCAGCAATTCATCACTCACCCAAAACACTTGGCGAGTCGCTTGGGGCAATCTAGATTCCCTCTCAGAAAAACCTACATGGCACGATCGACAGTTTGCCGTCATCAGTTCTCACGAATCTCTATCCTGGACAATTAGCCCTTCAGAGCGTTTTGTTGTGGTTGGGGATGTTTGGTTAAGTCAGCCTGCGATGTTGTGGGAGATGTTGCAAAGCCCTCTGCCACAGCCGAAAAATGATCTAATGAATGATCTAATGCTTGTGGCTCACCTATGGGAAAAGTATGGGATTGAAACATGGAAGTTTTTAATTGGAATGGCAAATTTAGTCGTGTGGGACCGAGAGCGTCAGCAGCTTTGGTTTGGGCGCGATCGGTCTGGCGCGCGGACGCTGTACTATACGACCCACGGCAAAATTCGATGGATTGCACCGCAGTTACGATCTTTGTTGCCCTATCATTCTCGTACGGTTGATTTGATTGCGCTGCGGGATTATTTGTGTTGTTCGTTTGTACCGGGCGATCGGACGATGTGGGATGGCGTGCGGGAAGTGAGACCTGGGACGGTGATGCAGCCGGATGGAACGGTGAAAGTCTATTGGGAATTGCAGGAGCAGATTATTGCGGCGGACCAGTCATTAGGATGGCATGGCGATCGGTTGCGATCGCTTTTAGACCAAGTGATGAAAGAGGCATTACCATTGGAATCTAAGCCTGTCGGAGTCTTTCTGTCAGGGGGATTGGATTCGAGTTGCATTACGGCCCTCGCTGCGAAGTTTCATTCTGCACCTGTGCATACTTATTCGATTCATTTTGGCGATCGGACTCCCCACGAATTAGAGTTCTCAAATTTAGTCGCTCAGCATTGCCAAACTTATCATCACATTTTAGAAATTCCATTCCAAGAGATGTGGGATAAGTTACCAGAAACTATGGCAGCATTGGATGATCCGATCGGCGATCCGCTGACGGTTCCAAATCTGTTACTAGGCCGCTTAGCCAAACAAGATGTCAATATCATTTTGAATGGTGAGGGCGGTGATCCTTGTTTTGGGGGACCGAAAAATCAACCGATGTTGATTAATAGTTTGTATGGATCAGTGACGCAGCAGGATAGTTTGCAGGCTTATTTGATTTCCTATCAAAAATGTGCAACGGATTTACCACAGCTCTTAAAACCTGAAATATGGGCTGCTGTAAAGTCTCAGCCTTGGGTGTTTTCAGCGGATTTAAACTCCGATCGCAGCTATCTCAACCGTTTGATGGCGTTGAATATTAATTTCAAAGGTGCGGATCAGATTTTAACTAAGGTGAATAACTTGACGTTTGCGGCGGGGGTGGAGGGCCGATCGCCATTGTTTGATCAGCGGGTTGTTGATTTGAGTATGGAGATTCCGCCGGAGTATAAGCTCTCTGGGGTGGAGGAAAAGGCGGTGTTGAAAGCAGCAGTGGCAGACCTGTTGCCAGATGCGATTATTAACCGACCCAAGAGCGGCATGATGGTGCCTGTGCAGTTGGGGTTTCGGGAGTATTGGAATCGGGAGGCGCGATCGTTGTTGTTAGACAAAAAAGCGTCGATCGCGCCCTATGTCAATCAGGATTTGATTCGGGATTGGTTGAACTATCGCGGGGATACGTGGGGACGCTATGGTGTGAAGCTGTGGTTGCTGACGAGTTTAGAAATTTGGCTTAAGGTGAATCATGATTAGTCCCCAAACTTGCCTAGGAATGAATATCGCGCATTCACAACGCATTCACAAG
>JANMIS010000595.1:0-3344 GCA_031375925.1 Synechococcales cyanobacterium OTE_70_concoct_197_sub | reverse complement strand
CATGGATGGGATAACTGCGATGCGCTACCTTCGCAATCAACCGCTCCCGGCCCTAAACGCGATCAAAATTCTGGCCATTTCTGCCAGTACCTTTGAGACTGATGTAGCGGCGCTAAAGCAGTCCGGCTTCGACGACTTCCTTCCCAAACCCTTCAACACCCACACGCTCTTAGAAAAGATTGCCTATCATCTAGGCGTTAAATTTAGCTATGCCGAAGCCTCCGCCACGCCCGCCATCCCGATCGTAAAACAGAGTGCAACGGACATCCATCAACAGATTCAAGCCTTACCGAAGCCTTGGCGATCGAAGCTCTACGATGCCGCAGCGGACTTGAACTTTGATCCTTGTCTAGATTTAATCCAACAACTAGAGCCTGATCAACGTCAGCTTGCACAAATTTTAACGGATCTGGTCAATAATTTCCGATTTGATACGCTGATGGAAATGATGACGGATGATTAGATTGACTGATTAAGATTCATTGGATTCGACGGGAATCTCCAGTTGCTCATCTGGGTTAGGCTGCTCGTCTTCTGGGGGTTCTAGGGTGTTTTCTAAGACAAATCTGCGGGCAAGCCGATCGTATACACCTCCGCCAATGTACATCGGATACTTGTGACTACGGCTGTAACTCCAGATCAAGACGCCTTTTTCGAGAATTCGCACTTCATTAAAGAGGCCCTTACATTCGGGCACGAGGCTATTGGCCTTATCCAAGGCATCGGTCCAACGATCGTATTCCTGAGAAAAGCCCTTCGTCATCACTCGAAACATCTCACAATCCCCTCATGTCTTTCTAGTCCTCTATTCTAAGCGCCAAGATGGGGCCAGGACGATCGGCATTTTAGAGTAAATTATCCTGAATTCCTGAAGTTGTTGCTTCACAAACGGTAATATAAAAAGCGTTGTCAGATTTATTTTGTGGTGTTACGTGCAAACTGTACCTTCTAGTTCGTCGCGATTGCGGGATCTGCCCTTCTCATTGGCAGATGTTCGCAATGCGATTCCTGATATCTGTTTTCAGCCTTCGACCGCTCGTTCTTTGGCCTATTGTGCTTGGGACTTCGGCGTAGTGGCGGGTCTTTATGCGATCGCAGCGACGATCGACCAGTGGTGGTTTTACCCGATTTTTTGGTTTGCACAGGGCACGATGTTCTGGGCATTGTTTGTAGTGGGTCATGATTGCGGTCATGGGTCATTTTCGAAGTACAAGTGGCTTAACAATCTAATTGGTCACATTACCCATACGGTGATTTTGGTGCCGTTCCATGGATGGCGCATCAGCCACCGGACGCACCATGCGAATACCGGAAATGTGGACCAGGATGAAAGCTGGCATCCCATTCCAGATGAAATGTACAAGACGATGGGTTTCTTGGAGCGTTTTGTGCGTTTCTATGCGCCATTGATTGCTTATCCGGTCTACCTTTTCAAAGGCAAGCGCGGTTCGCATTTTATTCCAAATGACGGATTGTTTAAGCCCTCTGAATACAGAGATTGTTTGACGAGTACCACTTGGCTGGTTGCATTTGTTTCATTCTTGGGTTGGGTGACTTATTCCTACGGGTTTGGGTTCTTCTTTAAGTTCTATTTCATGCCCTATTTGGGGTTTGTCGTATGGTTAGATTTGGTGACTTATTTGCACCATACCGAACAGGATATTCCTTGGTATCGTGGAGATGATTGGTACTTCTTGAAAGGGGCGCTGTCTACGATCGATCGGGACTACGGCTTTATCAATTGGATTCACCATGACATTGGTACCCATGTGGCGCATCATGTGTTTTCAAATATGCCTCACTACCGTTTGAAGCTAGCGACAGAAGCAATTAAGCCACTCTTGGGTGAGCATTATCGTAAGTCGGATGTGAATGTTATTTCGGCATTCATTAAGTCGTCGAGTACTTGTTACACCGTCCCAGATGAAGGGTCGCCTGTGTATTACGAGTTGCCGAAAGCTTAGATAGCGATCGAATAAATCTAGATTCATAATCAAATTCATCCCGTTTCTTAAATTAGAAGCGGGATTTTTATTGAGACTAACTCGGTTGATTTATTATTCTTCTTGACGCAAAGTATCGTTGTGGTTCTAAAATCAAAGCCATACACCTGTGCATTCTACCCACTGCTTTATCTACTGATGTATCCGGCATAACATATTCATGCTCCTTCCCATTTCCATGCTTCGTTGGGTCCTATTCGCTGGTTTTGCCGCTGGTTTTGCTCTAGTGCTTTCAGGCTGCAACTTCTTGCCGAAAGGTGGTGCTGATGCACAGACTCGTCCTGCTGCTCAAGGTCAAGGCGGTCCCATTGCTGTGGATGTTGAGATTGCGGCGACCGCTTCTCTAGAGTCCGCAAGAGAATACACCGGAACCACTCAACCGTTTCAAGAGGTGGCCATTCGTGCCCAGGCTGAAGGTCAACTGCGGCAATTGAATGTCGATGTGGGGGACTCAGTGGAGCGGGGACAAACGATCGCCCAAATTGATGACTCCCTCCTGAATGCTGCGACCTTAGAAGCCGAAGCTGAATTAGCCTCACGACGATCGGAAATAAGTCAGCTTGAGACGCAGGTGAGCGATGCAAAAACGCAGGTGGAACAGTCACGGCTACAACTCCAACAGTCCCAATCCGATGCCTCTCGTTTTAGTCAGCTAGCCCGCGAGGGGGCTGCATCTCAGCAACAGGCCGAGCAGTCCCGCACTCAAGCGAAGACTGCCGCACAGGTCTTGCTGTCCTCAAAAGAAAAGGTTCGCAATCAAGAACAAGGCATCGAGGCGGCGATCGATCGAATCGATGCCCAGAAAGCAGTGATTGCCCAGCGTCAAGAGCGGCGATCGTATGCAGTTCTGACAGCGCCCATCGATGGAGTTGTCCTGACGCGATCGACGGAACAGGGCAATCTGGTGCAAGTGGGGAATGAATTGCTGCGGCTCGGGGACTTTAGCCAGACGAAGGTGACGGTGCAAGTTTCGGAACTTGATTTGGCCAATGTTCGGGTGGGTGGCAAGGTCAAGGTCAAACTGGATGCCTTTCCGAAGCAGCAGCCCGTGGGCGTTGTCACCCGGATTTCCCCAGCGGCAAACCCCACCTCTCGCCTTGTGCCCGTTGAAGTGACCATCCCGAATCCGACGGGCAAATTCGGCAGTGGTTTGCTGGCCCGAGTCAGCTTTACTCAAACCAAACCCGATCGCGTTGTGGTGCCGCTTTCAGCTTTGCAAGACGATCGGGCCAAAAACAAATCTTCGGGCAATAAACCCTCTGGTGATAAAACCAAGCGTGATGCGAAATCTAAAAAATCTAGCGGAACAGTGTTTGTGATAACAGGGGAGGGCGATCAGGC
>JANMIS010000583.1:0-3330 GCA_031375925.1 Synechococcales cyanobacterium OTE_70_concoct_197_sub | reverse complement strand
GATCACTCCCGAAACCTACGTCGGTACCCTGATGGAACTGTGTCAAAACCGTCGCGGGATTTTCAAGGATATGAAGTATCTAACCCCAGGTCGGACGACGTTAATCTATGACATGCCACTTGCCGAAGTCGTCACGGACTTTTTTGACCAAATGAAATCCAGATCTCGCGGTTACGCCAGTATGGAGTACCAAGTCACGGGCTATCGGGTGAATAATTTGGTGCGACTAGATGTGCTAATTAATGGGGACCCGGTGGATCCTCTGGCAGCGATCGTTCACCGTGATAAAGCCTATGGCGTTGGCAGAGCTTTGACCGAAAAGCTGAAGGAACTCATTCCTCGCCACCAGTTTAAAATCCCAATTCAAGCGGCGATCGGCACCAAGGTCATCGCCAGCGAACATATTCCCGCCCTTCGCAAAGACGTTCTCGCCAAATGCTACGGTGGCGATATCTCGCGGAAGAAAAAGCTACTGCAAAAGCAAGCCAAGGGCAAAAAACGCATGAAATCCATTGGGACCGTCGATGTGCCGCAAGAAGCGTTCATGGCCGTTCTGCGCCTGGGGCAAGAAAAGGGTTAGAAAAGTGGGATAAAAAATGTTGCGTAAGGTGACGATCGATGTCACAGGATGAAGATTTCATAAATCTCCGCCAAAGAGTAGATCTGCTCTCTCGGGGTTCTTGATACAGTTTGGCAAGTTAGTGACTGGGTGGCTCTACATGGGGTTTGGGTATTCTGAGAGCGGAGCCTCTCAGCCCAATGTTTCGTTGTTTGACCCATTGCCCCAGGGATTAAGTCTCAATGAGACTGAGTTCTTGGCTCTAAACCAACTTGTCTTCCTAATCTTGAGAACTATGCGAATTTTAGTAACTGGCGGTGCTGGATTTCTAGGATCCCACCTGATCGATCGGCTGATGGTCGCAGGTCACGAAGTGATTTGCCTGGATAATTTCTACACTGGGAACAAACAAAATGTTCTTCAGTGGATGGATGATCCAAAGTTTGAACTGATTCGTCACGACATCACCGAACCCATTCGGCTAGAAGTGGAACAAATCTACCACCTCGCCTGTCCCGCTTCCCCGGTTCACTACCAGTACAACCCGGTCAAGACCATTAAGACCAACGTACTCGGCACCATGAACATGTTGGGCTTGGCCAAACGGGTTAAGGCTCGGTTCTTCCTGGCTTCCACCTCCGAAGTCTACGGCGATCCCGAAGTCCATCCCCAACCCGAAAGCTATCGGGGCAGCGTCAACACCATTGGCATTCGAAGCTGCTACGACGAAGGGAAGCGGGTCGCAGAGACTCTTGCTTTCGACTATCACCGTCAAAATGACGTGGACATTCGCGTCGTTCGAATTTTCAATACCTACGGTCCCCGGATGTTGGAAAACGACGGTCGTGTCG
Source organism: Synechococcales cyanobacterium OTE_70_concoct_197_sub (assembly GCA_031375925.1). GTDB lineage: Bacteria > Cyanobacteriota > Cyanobacteriia > Leptolyngbyales > Leptolyngbyaceae > JAAFJU01. The sequence continues at coordinate 1,920 of JANMIS010000583.1, read as the reverse complement.
TCAGCAACCTGATCTGCCAAGCCCTCAGAGGGATTCCCTTAACGGTCTATGGCGATGGTTCGCAAACGCGCAGCTTCTGCTATGCGTCGGACTTGATCGAAGGCTTCCTTCGCTTGATGAACAGTGACTACGTTGGCCCCGTCAACATTGGCAATCCTGGCGAGTACACTATCTTGCAACTCGCCAAAACCATTCAAGATATGGTCAACCCCGAGGTGGCCCTGAAATTTGAACCGTTGCCCCAGGATGATCCTCGCCGTCGTCAGCCGGACATCACCTTGGCAAAACAACTGCTCAATTGGGAGCCATCGGTGCCGCTTCAAGAGGGCCTCAGCCGGACGATCGCTGATTTCCGTCAGCGTCTAGGTTCAGAAGTTGCTCCTTCTGCCGCAGTGCGATAGGAAATTCTCTGCCCTTGGATCAATTTAAAGCAATCCAAGGGCAGTCTAGTTTTATCTGGCCAGTATTTGTTTAGTTGTTTGTTCAGCAATTTTTGAATAGAGGAAATTTTATGAAAGTTTGCGTTATTGGAACTGGATATGTTGGCTTGGTTACGGGGGCTTGTTTGGCGCACATTGGCCACCATGTCATCTGTGTAGACAACAATGAAGCCAAAGTTAATTTGATGAAAGCGGGTCAGTCGCCGATTTTTGAACCGGGCTTATCGGATGTGATGCAGGGCGCGATTCAGTCAGGACGCTTGGAGTTCACGACGGATTTGAACGCGGGTGTAGACCACGGCCAGATTTTGTTTATTGCCGTCGGTACACCTGCATTACCCAACGGGGAAAGCGATACTCGCTACGTTGAGGCCGTGGCCCGTGGCATTGGGGAGTCTCTTCGTGAAAACAGTGGCTATAAAGTGATTGTCAACAAGTCTACGGTGCCGATCGGTTCTGGTGACTGGGTACGGATGATCGTCCTGGATGGCTTCAACGCTAAATTAAAAGAAATGGAAGGCGCGGTGGCTGTGGGCGGCGGTACAGCGACTGCTGAGCGTCACGCAGAACCCGAATTTGATGTCGTAAGCAACCCTGAATTTCTGCGGGAAGGCTCGGCGATTCACGATACGTTTAACCCCGATCGCATCGTCCTCGGCGGCAACAGCGCTAAAGCCAAGGCGTTGATGCAAGACTTGTATGCGCCCATTGTCGCTCGTGAGTTTGCAGAAGATAAATCAGCGGCGACGGTGCCTGTCGTGACGACGGACTTGAGTTCGGCGGAGATGATCAAGTATGCAGCAAACGCATTCCTAGCTACCAAAATCAGCTTTATCAACGAAGTTGCTAACATTTGCGATCGGGTTGGGGCGGATGTGACCCAAGTGGCAAAGGGCATTGGTCTGGACTCCCGCATTGGCGGCAAGTTCTTGAATGCAGGTCTTGGCTGGGGTGGCTCTTGCTTCCCGAAAGATGTGTCGGCGCTGGTCCATACTGCGGATGACTACGGCTATGAAGCGCAGTTGATGAAGGCCGCCATCAGCGTCAACGAACGCCAAAAAATGGTGACGATCGAAAAACTGCAACAGGTCTTGAAAATCTTAAAAGGAAAAACCGTGGGCCTTTTGGGTCTAACCTTCAAGCCAGACACTGACGATCTGCGCGATGCACCTGCATTAGTTCTGATCGAAAACCTGGCACGCCTTGGAGCCAAGGTGAAAGCTTATGATCCAATCATTTCTCAGTCTGGAATGCGCCATGGCATCTCTGACGTGATTGTGGAAACTGACCCTGAACGCTTGGCTGACGGCTGCGATGCCTTGGTCGTCGTGACGGAGTGGAAGGAGTTCGAGAACTTGAACTATGCCAAAATGGCCACCTGCATGAATACGCCCGTGTTAATTGACGGGCGCAACTCTATCGATCAGGCCATGGTCGAGGCCGCTGGATTCCGGTACGTCGGTATTGGTCGGTAGGTGAG
>JANMIS010000557.1:0-1168 GCA_031375925.1 Synechococcales cyanobacterium OTE_70_concoct_197_sub | reverse complement strand
AGGATTGCAAAACGCTTCGCGATATCTGGCCATTGGTTGGCAACGACAGACACCATCCCCGCTGTCGTAAAGTTGCTACCGTGAAGAAGCACAATGACAGGATAATGAGTCTTACCCTTCGGATTGTATCCGGGCGGCAGGACTAAGCCATAGCGTCGTTCTTGACCCATTGCAGCGCTGCTAATTGACTTATTCTGTAAGGTCTAGTCCTTAACAACTTCCACCTGCGGAGCATCCAGTTGAGGCACCCCTGCAATGAAGACATACCAATATCCCGCACCTGCCACGAACAGCGCGGTCAGGCCACTTAAAAAGATAAGTTTTTTCAAGCGAGTCATAACCTGAACCTGTCTCTGGGGAAGAATATAGGATAGCTGACATTTTATTCCTAGTCCTAGGAACCTATCACCGTCATGCAGAATCTATATATTTATTTGTGATACGGTTCTTTCAAATCTGCTTATGCACTCGAAGCTCATGAATCATCAGTTTTCTGGGTTAACCATCGGTTTATGGGCGATCGTCATTGCCACTACTGTACTCGTTGCTACACCCCTAACACTGGCACTCCAGGCCCCTCGGCCCGATACGCTCGCGACTTTGCCCTGGTGGACTGCACAAATTAATCTACAAGCTGAACAAAATAGAGATCAGACCTATTCAGCTTGTTTATTTGGAGATTCGATCTCCTCTGGACTTGGACAAACTCTCGGTGTAGATAATGTAAATTTTGGCACAGGCGGACTCAGTACGGTGTCGCTTAGAACACAGTTAGAAATTCTTAAGAAGGCTAAGGTATCCTGCGATCGAGCCATTATTGCAATCGGAACCAATGATGCAATGTATGTCATTTCAGACAAACAGTTCATCATTAATCTTCGTGAATCGGTCACCCTAGTCCGATCGTTAGGAGCCAAACAAATCACGCTGATCCCTGCCTTTTACTCCACCCTCGCCGCCAGTAAAAATCCCCTCGCTGCCGGACCGCTTGAGCGAGTCGATGAGATTAACCGACTTATGGAACAAGTAGCCCAAGAGCAAGACTTGCCTATTGTTTCAGATGGATTAGAACAGCTCTATGAGGGAAATGAATTGCGCGATGACGTGACTTTCGACGGTGTTCATCTCAACAATGCAGGAAAGGCTATTTATCGAGACGTCTTAAAAC
>JANMIS010000556.1:0-1474 GCA_031375925.1 Synechococcales cyanobacterium OTE_70_concoct_197_sub | reverse complement strand
TAATGAACCAGCCAATAATTGAACCGAAACCACCGCCTCGGGCTGCAAGCATTGTAAAGCGACTCATCAAAAGACTCCGATTTGTTTCTGGGAAAGGCTTGCGAGTTGAATTCCGCAAGTATCGTACTCTGGGGTAGTTTGGAATTGTAGCGTAGCAGCAAACTTTTTTGCAAAAAGGGCTTTCTCCATATTCGGCTTCGTTTCTCGACTTGGAAAATGCGGATGAGATTAGAATCGAAAAGCTCGATGAACGCGGCCCTTTTGAACGAACAAGAATTAATGAATCTATGGCAAAGCAACCGGTGAAGAAGTTTAGGAAGAATAGTTCTGCCAAGCATCAAACCAACTGGCTTTGGGGGCAAAAGTCCGTGCTAGAAACTTTGCAAATCGGCCGGTGGAGGGTGTACGAGCTTTTTGTCTCCGAGGAGGTTATGGTTCAGCATGCCGATCTCCTCAAGATCAAACAGAAAGAGGGAACTGAGCTGGAAGTCGTATCCAACTCAAAACTGGCCGAGTTATCTCAAACACCAGACCATCAAGGGATCGTAGCGCGTGTATCAAAGTACCCATACGAAACCATGGAGTCCCTGGAGAGCGGACTCCGAACCCGATTAGAAACGGTTGATGACGTTACCCTCTTGCCTCTTGTTGTCTTGGTAGATCGCCTTCAAGACCCCTTTCAATTCGCTTCCATCCTGCGAAGTTGCGAATGCGCTGGTGCGTTTGCCGTCGTGATTGGCGAGTATTGCCAAGCTCAAGTGACTACACAAGTCGCCCGCGCATCGATGGGAGTTGTCAACCAACTAGTCATCGTCCAAACTCCGAATTTAGTACAAGCGGCCAGCCAACTTAGGGCAACGGGGCTAACTTTGCTCGCATGTGAGCCAAAGTCGGAGCAGGAGGTCGCTAACTGCAAGCTCAAACGCCCCATCGGTTTAATGATGGGAAGCGATGCTCATGGCCTTGATCCGGCGTTGGCTGCACTCTCCGATTGCAAGGTCCGATTTCCGACTTATGGTAAATGCAATACGCAACCCGCGGCCGTTGCAGCCGGAATTTTGCTTTACGAGATTCGTCGACAACAACAAATGGTATGTGACGCACTCGCTTGATTCCGTCGCAATCTATTCTTCAGGCACTTCGGCAATGAGTCGCTGCATGGCGATGATTTTGTGGCCAACGAAGAGCACGTTATGAATGTCAATTTGCTCGCGTGTCGCACCGGACGTCATCACCTGCAGGTCACCGGAGCCTAGACCAAGCAGCCAGTGCCGGAACAGATCGTCCTGGTGTTTCTCAAGCGTCATGCCTTGCGTGTTGTAGCTCTTGGAACCGGAGCCCATCAGCGAGTCGCGTGTCAACTGGCCTGGATCGATTTCCCAGTAACTTAAACGGTCCAATCCAAATACCACGATGGCCCACATGACAAACATGACGGTTGAAATCCAAAGATAAGCACCCATGTTCAGGTATA
>JANMIS010000528.1:0-3687 GCA_031375925.1 Synechococcales cyanobacterium OTE_70_concoct_197_sub | reverse complement strand
AACAAAGAACAGCACCATGAGAATGGCCGCAATCACTGTCAGCGTTCCCATCACCGCTGGATTTTGCCAGAGGGTTCCTGAGCCACCTGCTGTGATCGCTGCCACAATCCCGGTGAGCATGAGGATCAAGATGCCGCCGATGAAACTAAATGCAATGCTTAGGACGATCGCCGCTGTGATAAAAATCACCAGATACAGCACACTCGCCCCCAAATAAGACCAAGTGAGCGATCGGGTCACTCTGGCAGCTTCTTTGACTGTTTCTGAACGCTGGGACAGATCATTAAAGACAATGCGTGAAATCAAGCCAGCATTCGCCAGATACTTGCCAAAGCAAAAAAGCGACGCGACGAGCCAAATCACAAACAGCAATACGCCCGCCCCGACATTGGACATCTCATTGCCCGATCGACTGGCAAAGCTCAGAAACGCCGTTCCAAAAATGATGCCCACCAAGGGAATCACAAGCCAAGCGATCGACCTAAGCGCAATCCCGCAAAATAAAGGCCACCGCTGCTTGGCAATCGCGAGACCGACGCTGACGACATCGCCAATGCTTAAGGGCTGCCGAAGACGGGTGAATTGACTGAGACTGGTTACTTCATTCATCAGAGGGTTTGTCAGAAATTAGAGTAAAAAATCGGCCTTTGGCAAAAATCTCGCCTACAGTTAAATCATAGCCACTCTTTCAAGATGCCACCGATCGTTCTATGAATCTCCAGCGTTGGATTAATCGTAAGGAACCTCTCTGGAAACAGCTAGAGTCCCTCCTACAAAAAATCGATAAGCAAGGTTTCAAGTCTTTGAATGCCGATGAGGTCCGATCGCTCTCTAGCTTGTATCGCATCGTCTCCGCCGATCTCGCCCGTGCCCGCACCCACCAGCTTGGCCAAACTCTAACCCACAGTTTACAAGTGCTGACGACCCGTGCTTATAGCCAAGTCTATCAAGGCTCCCGTCGTCAAGATTGGAAAGCGGCGCGGGAGTTTGTCCTGTGGGGCTTTCCGGCGGTGGTTCAGGAGACGGCGCTATATATTGGGCTAGCGACTTTGATGTTTTTGGCGGGCTGTTTGGTGGCTTGGTGGTATGCGTGGCGGGATCCTGCTTTTATGGCGATCGTTGTCCCTCAGAGCATGATTGACATGGTGATGGGCGAGAAAAAGCTGTGGATGGGACGAATTTTAGGTAATGAACCGATGTCTTCGAGTTCGATTATGACCAACAACCTCAGCGTCTCGTTTCGGGCGGCGGCGGGTGGGATTACGGCGGGGCTGTTTACAACTTATATTTTGGTGTTTAACGGTCTTTTGATTGGGGCGGTGGGTGTGCTGGTGGCGCAGGGTGGCTTGGCTTATCCGTTTTGGGCGTTTGTGTTGCCCCATGGATCTTTGGAGTTGCCTGCGATTTTTATTTCGGGCGGGGCGGGATTGTTGATTGCGCGGGCGCTGTTGTTTCCGAGGGAATATCGACGGGTAGATGCGTTTAAAATCTACGGGTTGAAAGCCGCGCAACTCATGTTTGGGGTGGTGGTGATGCTGGTGGTGGCGGGGATTATCGAGGCGTTTATTTCGCCGCAGCTTTGGCTTCCGGCTCCGTTGAAGTATTTGTTTGGTACAGCGTTGTTTATTGCGTTGGTGATCTATTGCGGGCGATCGAAACCGGACGATCGGCTACAGTCCTGAGTCGGCTCTGGTTAATCTCAAAACTAAGCAAAAATAGAGCTGTCCGACTGGACAGCTTTGCCTATGATGTGCGTGTCAGAGAATCTAGCGGTTGTAGGGAATATTCTCTGAAAATCCCAGTTCAATGAGTTGCGCGTAGGCTTTCTTACCCAAAGTTCTCGTCACTTGCTGACTCCGAATCACCTGGATCAAAAGCGGCACTGATAGCTCCGGCTGGTTCATCGCGCGGTGAACCAGGGCTAGCTGGTAGGTGGCTTCATCGCGTTTTTCGGCGGCAGCGAGGGCACGATCGCGGCTGCTATTCGCAATGGGAGTATCCACGCCTGAAAATACTCCCAATAGATCCTCATACAGCTTAGAAATCAGGGTAAACATGCTCCGCGATTCCTTAAGCTTGGTCTGGGCTAGGGTGTAGTTGCCAGAGGCGATCGCAGCTTTTGCATCATTGAGTAACGTCTCGCCGCCCGCCAAGCTGACGAGTGCAAGTTCGGGGGTTGCAGGCTTCGTAGGAGAGACAGGCGCTGCGGGTGGTGCTTCGGGAAGCTTGCCTTTTTTATCTTCGGGTGCTCGCTGACCGGAGTAGGGAATGTCCATGAACCCAATCTCAAGGAGTTCGTTGTAGGCTTTTTGGCCGAGTTCACGGGTGGACTGCTGACTTCTGAGAACTTGAACTAAAAGCGGCACGGCCAAGTCAGCCTGCTTTAAGGCTCGATGGGTCCGGGCGAGATCGTAGGTCGCTTCGTCTCGGGCTTGGGCCGATCGCACCGCCCGATCGCGGGCACTGGCCGAAATCTTACTGTTGAGACCGCCAAATGCACCCACTAGGACCTGATGAAAGTCTGAAACTTGTCCCAAGATTAGCTTGGAGTCCTGAAGCTTTTTCACGGCTACGGTGAAATTTCCAGCGTTGTAGGCGTTGCTTCCTTCTTGAGCCAGTTTTTGTCCCGCTTGTAAGGTGAGGATGCTGTTGTCTTGGGCCAACGATCGCAGCGTACTGGAATCCGGCGTAGCATTCTGCGACAAAGCGGGAGGGGCCGAGACCGACAGGGCTGCCGTCGCCAATATGAAACAAGCTGTGACCGATCGGTCAAAAAAGGAGCCAGAAATCATCCCAGAAAAACTCACGAACGAGGTGTGCAAGGGCCTATCTACATCGATAATCAGAGACGATTCGGGCATAGATTGAGACCTTGAGGTTATGGTAGCACTCCGCGAAACTTACCCCACAAGTGAGTATGCCAGTCTCTATTCAAACAAGTGGCTTTCTGGCATCCGTAAATATACGCCGCGTGGATCATTAAGCGTTTTTAATTGGTCGAAATCAGTCCGTAACTTCTTGAATTCTCGGCTAAAAGCGTCATTTTGGGGTGGATTGGTCTTTAGGTAGGTACCCAGGAGATTTTGGAAAAGGCGCTCTTCAAAGGTGCCTCCTTTGGGATATTCTTCGACGTGCCAGTTGTCTCCGAGTTTGGCTCGTTTTGCAGCATCTTGAATCGCGGCATCGAGTCCGCCCATTTCATCTACGAGTCCGATCTTTTTGGCTTCGGTTCCAGACCAGACTCGGCCCTGGGCGATTTCTCCGACTTTCGATCGATCGAGTTTTCGAGATTCGGAGACTTTATCTAAGAATTGATCGTAAATCTGACCAATCACCTGCTGCACGATCGCAATTTCTTCTTTGGTCTTGGGGCGGCTGAGGGTTTCAGCATCGGCGAATTTCCCAGTTTTGACGACATCCCAGGTGATGCCATTTTCGTTGGCAATTTTTTGGATATTCGGCAGCAGTCCAAAGACGCCGATGGATCCTGTGATGGTGTTGGGTTCAGCAAAGATTCGATCGCTATAGGTGGCAATCCAGTAGCCCCCAGAAGCGGCAACGGTGCCCATGGAGACGACTAGAGGCTTGGCTTTTTTGGCAAGTTTGACTTCGCGTTGGATGATGTCTGAGGCGACTGCACTACCGCCGGGGCTGTTGATTCTGAGGACTACGGCTTTGACTTCTGGG
>JANMIS010000523.1:0-5849 GCA_031375925.1 Synechococcales cyanobacterium OTE_70_concoct_197_sub | reverse complement strand
AACCCCCAATTCTGGGTAGGGCTGATTCTCTAAAGAAAAGAAATCAGCTTTGGGAGGTTATGACTGGACAAGCGTAGGGCTTTGGTTAACGACTCAAAGCCTGCATGTCTAAACGCAGTCAGTGCCCAGGTGCGCAGGAATGCCATCAAAGTCGCTGGCTGCGCCCCTCGAATCTGAGATGAATCCTCGCCTTGAACGACATCTTTGACCCAATGGAGTTTATTTTCCACACTGGCACGATGATTGCGGATCAAGCTAGCCGCTTGCGACGCCGGAATGATTTGAGAGAGCAAATACCAAGAATCACGATTAAATGGTTTACCCTCTCGGAGAAGACCCTGCCGATTCACGGCGACAAATGCACTTAAATTGGCCCATTGTGATTGCAATTCGCTGGGTGCAGCAAACACCCGAATCGTCCGCTCAACCTGGCGTCCACGGGACCTGTCAAATTCTTGAAAGGTACTGATGGAGGATTGCGTTTGAGCAATCTGCTGAGCTGTTTTCAATAAAGTCTTTTGATTGCCTTTGAGTCCAATACAGTAGTGATTTTCACTCGCGACAATTTGTGCCACTGTTTTTTTGGGCGTGCAAGGCATCCATTGTGAACCAGACCCCTTTCAGTTCAATTTGTTCAAGTTGGCTCAACAATTGGCGCACCGCGCTAATTTCACTACTGCTGCCATTGTCAAAACTGACTTGTCCAATCACCCCAGACCAGGATTGAACACAAGCACTTACGACCATGACAAACGCCTGTTCGTTCCCATAGAGGTGTTCTACAGTACTGCCGAGAGCCTTGCCATCAATGGCGACCGCCTCCCCTTCTGGAACCGACACTGAAGCCTGCACCCAGGATTGAAAGACCCTCGCAACCTGAATAGAATCGACTTTTTGAGTCATCTCTCGAATCGTTGAATAGGCCGGGAGTTTGGCTTTGGGTAACTTCAAGTAGTCGGCGACTTCTTGTTCATGGCGTTCCATGAAGTCGGCCAATCCGCGCAAACTGCTATAGCCGCTCATGACGCCCAGTAAGGTCATGAGCAACATCAACCACAGCGGATATTGCACCGCTCTGCCGCGTCGCCAGTCTGGAATGGTTTTCAGTAAAATGATTAAAGAGTCGATTCCCATCATGATGACGTTCTAAACGCACAATACTCTCAGTTTAGACACTCTCACTAGAGAATCAACTCTACCAATTCTGGGGGAGTCGGAATTTTAAAATCCCTGGAGACTTTGGTTTTCGGGGATTTTTTGTAGATTTTTGGGCATGGCTCGCCGTGCCCCTACGATTTCGGGTTCCAGAGTTAGTAGTGTTAGGTTGCGGTCAACGTGTATACGGCTGTGCCATTCTAAGGTTTGGGACAACTCGGTAATGTTTAACATTAAATGTGCACAGTGTTAGACCCCGCCCTACCGCGCAGGACGCGATCAAAGCGTCGAGTAATCCGAGACTATTCGACAGATGGTAGGTTGTAAAATCTGATAAAGCGCGGGCACAATCCACTTCAGTCGCCCAAATCACGGGTAATGGCGCAACCAGTTGCAGAGCTTTACGAACTTGTTGTGCATTCTGGGAGTCCTGAACTAGCTCCATGACGACAAAACCAGGGATGCTAGGCACATCGGTCAAACTAGAAAACCAAGAGATGGCCGGTTCATGTCCCCGTTGGATATCAATTAAAACGTCGGTGTCTAACAGATACATCAGTGTTTCCTATGCCTGCTTTCGGGTTTCAGCTTCATGGCGCAAATGACGAGCATGAACTTGGCTATCGGAAATTTCAGGTCTTGAGTTGATTACGCCGATACTTTGCCAGTAGGCAACCAGTTCTGCACCCGTCTTAGGCGAGTTGTTTGGAACCTGTCTGATAGATAAAGCCTGGAGGATATAGTCAGTTAAAGGCAGATTTAGTCGTGAGGCTTCGGTAGACAGTTCACTCTCTAACTCCGGTGACAAATCTAGGCGAATGCTCATGGCTGAGTTCCTTAATCAATAGATATACTAATAATAACGGATATCTTCAGGCTTTAGTGCATCTGCGAACTGGCAAACGTGCATCTAAATTGATATTGTTTATATCGCAGACAGTTCTGACATCATACGTAGCATCAAGCGCCCAATGAACTCGCTCCCTTGCATAATCGGTGCCGCAAGAAGTTACCCTATGTACCAGTCGGTGTCGTAGTCGAAATGCACGACCGAGACCGTCCCAATTTTTTACAACCTCAGAAAGACGCTTCACTTCTCGCTGGTCATTCAGAAAAACCTCATCTTTCCAAACATCCTTATACTTATCCAGTCCGTGACACTTTGCCAGTTTTGCTTGCACTACCACATTTGGAGAAGTGCCAAGCGCAATAATCGCACGCCGAACTGTCCATTCAAACTGAATAACGGCAAGAAGGGCTGACAATGAAGCGTCTTCAGCCAAAAACTGTTTGATGCGCTCTTCACGAGACGAACTTGAGTCTTGAACTAGAAACATTAAACTCTTTACAATACAGTTGACTTGATTTTGGGGTTTGACGAAATTGCGTTTACTTAAAGCCTGGATCCTAACAAAAAATCTCGAAATGCTTTCCTAACCAGGGAGTCGAGTAACCCAACAAATCATTCGATCGGCTAGTGGCTATTTCTTAAAGCCCCCAAAGTTGGGATTGGGGGCTTCTTCTATTCTCTAAACGCCAACCAGCAATGCCGCTGCTTCTTGTTTCAGCAACTCAGCCTTGTCGGTTTTTTCCCAAGGAAGGTCTAGATCATTCCGTCCGAAGTGACCATAGGCCGCCACGTCTTGGAAGAACCGACCACCCCGATCGCCCGGAAGATTCCGCAACCCAAAGGTCTGGATAATCCCCAAGGGACGCAATTCAAAGTGTTTTTCAACGAGATCCGTCAGCTTGTCTTCGTCGATTTTGCCCGTGCCGAAGGTCTCAACTAAGAGACTCACCGGACGCGCTACACCGATCGCATAGCTGAGTTGGACTTCGCACTTGTCCGCTAAACCTGCGGCCACAATGTTTTTAGCAACGTGACGAGCAGCATAGGCAGCACTGCGATCGACCTTTGTGGGATCCTTACCGGAGAACGCACCGCCGCCATGACGGGAGTAGCCGCCGTAGGTGTCGATGATGATCTTACGGCCCGTGAGACCCGCATCCCCTTGAGGACCACCGACTACAAAGATACCTGTGGGGTTCACAAGGAACTTGGTGGCATCCGTGGGTTTAAGCTCTAGATCTGCGAAGGATGGGATGACCACGTACTTCATTAGGTCTGCTTTGATCTGCTCTTGAGTTACGCCGGGATTGTGCTGCGTGGAGATCAAGATGGTGTCGATCGCAACGGGCTTATTCCCTTCGTACTTGACGGTGACTTGCGTTTTACCGTCGGGACGGAGGTAATTCACTTCGCCGGACTTCCGCACTTCAGCGAGCTTCCGCGCAATGCGGTTAGCCAAGCTAATGGGCAGAGGCATGAGTTCGGGGGTCTCGTTACAAGCAAACCCAAACATAATGCCTTGGTCGCCTGCGCCTGTTTTGTCTAGTTCTTCAGAACTAAGCTGGACGCGGGTTTCGGAGGCGCTATCGACACCTTGGGCGATGTCGGGGGACTGTTCATCGAGGGCGACGAGGACCGCACAACTATCAGATGCAAAACCATTGTCTGCAATGGTGTAACCAATTTCAGCGAGTTTAGCCCGTGCTAATTTGATGAAATTTACATCTGCTTTGGTGGTGATTTCGCCTGTGATCAGGACGAGTCCCGTATTGACGACGACTTCGGCTGCCACCCGGCTAGCGGGATCCTGCGCGAGTAGTGCGTCTAAGATGGTGTCCGAGATTTGGTCGCAAACCTTATCGGGATGGCCCTCTGTAACTGACTCAGAGGTGAAAAAATATTGACGTGGCAAGGACTTACCCTCTCTAATAGCTCGTTTGAGTCATGAAAAATAAGCGGTGTCATCGTACCAGGTTGCGGGACAGTCCTGACGTGCAGGAAGCCAACGATCGTCTGGGGAATTAACTATAGGAATTTAGATGCTGAAGAAAATCGTATCGCTGCACATCCTAGCAATTCTACGGATCATTTTGAACCCAATGGGTCAAACTTTATTCCTTCTTTAGCTTGCAACGCTAAAATCACTGAGGATGCGATTGAGAATGATGGCGCTCGTGAAAGTAGATGGCGGCCTGGGTCCGATCGCGCAACCCCAGATGAGCGAGGAGGTTTGTGATATGGTTTTTGACGGTTTTTTCAGAGATATAGAGCTTCTGGGCGATTTCGCGGTTGCTGGATCCTTGAGCGATCAGTTGGAGGATTTCCTGTTCTCGCGGGGTGAGTTCTGGCTCTGTGTAAAAATCTGAAGCGGGCGGGACTGGATTAGGTTTTTGGATGAGTTTTTGGGCGAGTCCGGGGGAGAGCTGGGTGTAGCCTTTGTTAATCAGTTGGATGGCTTGGACAAGTTCTGCGGCGGGGGTGTCTTTTAATAAATAGCCTGCGGCTCCGGCTTGGAGGGCGCGGGAGACGTATTCGGTGTCGTCGAAGGTGGTTAGGATCAGGATTTTGATGGTGGGGTAGAGCTTGACGATCGCATCTGTCGCCGCAACCCCGTCCATGATGGGCATTCGGATATCCATGAGAATCACGTCAGCTTCGATAGTTTTGAGGCGTTCGATCGCGTTTTCACCGTTTTCCGCTTCGCCGACGATTTCGAGATCGGGTTCGGGCTTCAGTAGGGCGCGGAGTCCCCGACGGATAAGAGCTTGATCGTCTACTAGCAAAAGGCGGATCATGGGAATTGTGAATGTTGAATTGTGAGTGTCGTCGTGGGCTGTCATCGTGGGCTGAGCGGAGTCGAAGCCCACTAGATTTTAAGTCGAGGACTGAGGGAAGTGACTAACGAAGGAGGATTTGTTGGCTTAGAATGTATTCGACCAAGATCTGGCGGTAAACCCAAAAATGGTTGTTTCAGTTGCCGTTACGAAAGCCATTACCAATCTCCAAGAAGCTCACCGCCGCTTAGACTTACATCCGATCGCAGACCCAGATTTTTTCTCAGAATGGCAAGGATTTTTACCGCCTCGATCGAGTCTTGAATGCGAGGCACTCGATCGGTTGAAGACCCGGTATTTAAGCTATGCGGAATGCGGCTCAATTACAGAGGGCACAGTAAATTTCATCATGCTTTCCCCATTGCTAGAACTGCTAGGACTCCTAGATTCTCCGTTTGAATTACGCAGTGAAAAATATGTGCGATTTGAAATAGAAGATGGCGCAACGCAGTTAGAGGGTTTGATGGATGCGGTGGTGCTTCGAGACAAGCTCTGGCTGGTCGTCATCGAGAGTAAACGCTATGGATTTAGCGTCCGACAGGCGATCGCGCAGACTTTAACTTACATGATGGCATTGCCCTCAGATACTAATTCGATCGGATTTGGATTGGTCACAACGGGAGAAGATTTTCTGTTTATCAAACTCGATCGGGTCTCTCGTCAATATGCGCTGTCTGATCAGTTTACGTTAAGTACCATTCAAGATAATCAGCTAGTACGGGTCGTCCAGATTTTAATGGCCCTGGTTAATGGGTAAACGTGTTAACACAGAATCATCCATACAGCCGAACTTTGCTAACGCAACACTTCGCGAACGACTTCGCTCAGCCCACTAGATTCTAAGTCGAGGACTGAGCGGAGTCGAAGTCCGGCAAAGGAAACGAAACCCGTATCGTGCAACCCCGATCGCACTCACTCACAATTTCAACCGTTCCATCCAGCGCTTGAACCCGTTCCTCAATCCCTTGAAGTCCAAAGCCACTGCGGGTCTGCGATCGGACAAACCCCAC
>JANMIS010000405.1:0-4477 GCA_031375925.1 Synechococcales cyanobacterium OTE_70_concoct_197_sub | reverse complement strand
TTTTGCTAGGTCGCATCCTAGCCAGCGTGTCCGCGTTGTTCATCATCGGGTTAATCAGGGTCTAGGGCAGGCACTTCGGACAGGATTTGAGAAATGTCAGGGGGATTATGTCGTTGTATTGGACTTGGATTTGAGCTACTCGCCGGATCACATTGAGCGTTTGCTTGAGCGCATTGAGAGCACGCAGGCAGGCATGGTGGTGGCATCTCCCTATATGCCTGGTGGCTCTATTGCCAATGTGCCTTGGTTCCGCAAGGAATTGAGCATTTGGGCAAATCGCTTTCTGGCGGTAGCGTCTAAAGGCAGTCTGGCGACTTTAACGGGAATGGTGCGGGTTTATGATGCGAAACTGCTGCGACGGCTTAATTTGCGATCGAGTGGAATGGAAATCAACCCAGAACTCGTGTACAAAGCATTGCTACTTTTAGAAAAAGTCGATGAAATTCCTGGGCATCTCCATTGGCGTGTTGGTGGCAAGAAAACGGCTAAAGCTACCAACCAATCTCCCACGGGTGTTAGCTCATCTGCAAAGCGTAAGTCTAGTATGAAAATTGTGCGTCACATCTGGGACACCGTTTTTTCAGGATTTTTGTTTCGCCCCGTGATGTTTTTTGTATTGCCAAGCCTGCTGTTTTTTGTGATGTCAATTTATGCCAATGGCTGGGCATTAACCCATTGTTGGACAAATTACCAAGCTTATCTTCAACGCGGTGAAACTCCTCATATCAGTGAGTCTGTGGCCTTAGCCTTTGCTCAAGCGCCCCACACTTTCTTTATTGGTGGAATCACCTTAATGTTAGCAATTCAGCTTTTCAGTTTGGGAATTCTTTCCTTACAGAACAAGAGCTACTTTGAGGAAATGTTTTATCTCAACAGCGCCATTTACGAGAAAACCCGCCAGGTTGTTGACAAAGCATAGCCGTAAAGCTGTCTTTTAGATCTAGTTTTTCTATCTTAGCAACACTGTACTTCACATTTGCTTTTTAGATCTGTTGTTGGAATTTATTTTCCTTCGTTCTACATTCTTTTAGTTTATTTAGGAGCGTATTGACCATGGTTGCAACCCCAAATCGCGTGACATTTATGCAGCTTCCCTCAGACCAAGAAGCGTCTGGACGGACCTTGGGCGAGGCGGAGTTGGAGATGTTGCGGGAAGTGATCAATAGCGGTACGCTGACCAGCACTAAGGGCAGTATGGTGAAGCAGCTAGAAACTCGCTTTGCTGACATGATTGGAGTGAAGTATGCCTATGCTTGTTCGAGTGGATCGGGGGCTGTGCATTGTGCGATCGCTGCGATCGATCCTGAACCGGGTGATGAAATTATTACAACTTCAATCACAGACATGGGCGGATTAACTCCCATCCTCTATCAAGGTGCAATTCCAGTTTTTGCCGATGTAGATCCCAATACTTGGAATGTCACGGCTGAGACCATTGCAGCGCGCATTACCGATCGGACCAAAGCAATCATTGTCACCCATTTATTTGGCAATCCTTGTGACATGAGTGCCATTATGGAATTAGCAAATTCCCGTGGCATTCCGGTGATTGAGGATTGTGCTCAAGCATTTATGGCTAAGCATAATGGTCGTAGCGTTGGTACCTTTGGCAGCGTTGGTTGTTTTAGTTTGCAGCAGGGTAAACACATTACGACTGGAGAGGGTGGATTGGTAACAACTAATGATGATGCCCTAGCTCGTCGGTTGTTTTTGTTTATTAATAAAGCATTCGGTTACGGCGATCCTCAGCCGGATCACTACTTCATTGCGTTGAATAGCCGCATGAGTGAACTGTGCGGGGCTGTGGCATTAGCGCAATTGGATAAGCTTCAAGGCTGCGTTGATAATCGCCAAGCGTCTTCAACCAAACTGACTGAAAAGCTCAAAGGTTTGCCTGGAATCATGACTCCTGTGATGGACCCTCGCAATTCTCAAGTGTTTTGGAAGTATGGTTTGCGGGTGGATTCGAGCATTGTAAAAGGTGGCTCGGTGGGCCTTGCGAAGAAGCTTAAAGAAGAGAAGGGTATTTTCTCCGCTCCTCGCTACATTCAAAAGCCTGCATTCCAATGCGAAATCTTTGAAAAGCAGCGCACCTTCGGCAACTCTCGCTGGCCATTTACCCTCGCTCGTCCTGAAGCGGTAGACTACAACCCCGATCGTTTCCCTGGCACTTTCTCTGGGCTGGAGTGGGTGTTGGTGCTTCCTTGGAATGAACGCTACACAGATGAGCATGTGCAATATATTGCCGATGCGATCGTAGATGCGGTGGATGAATTGCGGATGTAGGTTTGTGGCGTAAGCCCGATCCCCCTACCCCCCTTGAAAAGGGGGAACCGGAATGGTTTTGAATATTTTATTAATGGGTAAGCGACATGACTAGATTTGGATTAATTGGTGCTGGTGGAATTGCGCAATCCTATTTGCAAGCGTTCCAGAAAACAAAAGAAGCAACACTTGTGGCAGTTGCAGACGTCCGCCCTGAAGCGGCACAAGCCATGGCCGAGCAAGCTGGGTGTAGTAGCTACAATAGCTACCAAATGATGGCAGAAAATGAAGAACTGGATGCAATCATTCTTTGTACGCCGCCCATCACTCATTTGGAGATCTCTTGCTTTTTTCTAGAACGCAAAGTAAACGTTCTGTGTGAAAAGCCTTTGAGCGTCGATGCCCGTAGCGCAAAAACAATGATCGATACCGCAGAACGTGAAGGCGTTATTTTGACCATGGCGTCGAAGTTTCGCTATGTGGAGGATGTGATTCGGGCAAAGAGCTTGATTGCATCGGGCATTTTGGGTGAGATTGTTTTGTTTGAAAATGCGTTTACGGCTCGGGTCGAGATGCGCGATCGGTGGAACTCTAACCCTGCTATCAGCGGCGGCGGCGTGCTGATGGATAATGGCACCCACTCGGTTGATATTATGCGTTACTTCCTTGGACCTCTCGCTGAGGTTCAAACTGTAGAAGGTAAGCGCATTCAAGGTTTGGCGGTGGAAGATACTGTTCGTATTTTTGTGAAAAGCACCGCAGGTGTGGTTGGCAATGTGGATTTGTCTTGGAGCATTAACAAAGACCTAGATAGTTACATTCGGATTTATGGGTCTCAGGGTACGATTTCGATCGGTTGGAAAGAGTCAAAATACCGTCAAGCGACAAGTCAGGATTGGATTACCTTTGGGAAAGGCTACAACAAAGTCCAAGCCTTTACGAGTCAGATCAATAACTTTGCTCGTGCGATTCGCGGTGAAGAAAAGCTATTGATTACCGCGCAAGATGGATTGGCTTCGGTAGAGGTTATTGAAGCAGCCTACAGTGCATTGCGTAAGACCCAATGGACGGTTGTGAATTCTGCCGTGAATGCGGTGAAGGAATTGGAACTCGCTAAGGTTGCTTAGACTGCGTTTCAACACCCGATCCCCCTAAATCTCCCTTAAAAAGGGGGGACTATGAGATGTTTTTAATCTTTTCTTGTTCCCCCTTTTTAAGGGGGCTGGGGGATCGGGTTATTGGGGAAGTCGAAAGGGTATAACAGGACATTTCATCCAAGGTGATTGCTCATGCCTGCTAAGGTTCATCCGACTGCGATCGTTGAAGGAAACGTCACACTTGGCGAAGGAACTTCCGTTTGGGATAGCGTTCACATTCGTCACTCCACTGACATTGGTAAAGACTGCATCATTGGCGAAAAGAGCTACGTAGCCTATGGTGTTAAGATTGGCGATCGGGTCAAGATTAACGCTTTTGTCTATATTTGTAATGCCGTTACCATTGAAGATGGCGTTATGATTAGCGCCTCTACGACGTTTACAAACGATCGGTTTCCCCGCGCCACGACTCCAGATTTAAAGCATTTACGCGGCTCTGAACCCGATGAACATACCCTGCCGACTTTAGTGCAGCGCGGAGCGACGATCGGGGCTAGTTGCACCATTGGAAATGACTTAACCATTGGGCAATTTGCGATGGTCGGCATGGGGGCATTGGTTACCAAATCCGTTCCTGACTTTCACCTAGTCATGGGACAGCCTGCAAAGTCCACAGGCTGTGTTTGTCGCTGTGGGCAATTGCTCGCTCGCTTTCCCGCTGAGTGGCAATCTTATAGTGCTGATTTGCAATGTTCGAGTTGCGATCGAAAATACAAAGTGGTGAATGGATTAGTGAGTGAAGTCAATCCAGAAAATTAATCACCATTTCAAAATAATATATGGATTTACCTATGATAATTTCTTCAAACTCGTCGCAATTCAAACGCTATGCGATCGTTGGCGGCGGAATCCTAGGTATGACACTGGCATTGCGTCTCATGCAGCAGGGCAAGCAGGTCTCACTTTTTGAAGCCGCGCCAAATCTCGGGGGATTGGCAGATGCTTGGGAGTTAGGAAATCTGACTTGGGATCGACATTACCACGTCACCTTGCTTTCAGATTTGGCGTTGGGCAATGTTTTGAAAGAACTCGGTCTTGACCAAGAGATGAATTG
Organism: Synechococcales cyanobacterium OTE_70_concoct_197_sub; assembly: GCA_031375925.1. Lineage (GTDB taxonomy): Bacteria > Cyanobacteriota > Cyanobacteriia > Leptolyngbyales > Leptolyngbyaceae > JAAFJU01. The sequence continues at coordinate 1 of JANMIS010000405.1, read as the reverse complement.
G
>JANMIS010000395.1:0-4586 GCA_031375925.1 Synechococcales cyanobacterium OTE_70_concoct_197_sub | reverse complement strand
GTAGGATTCGTGTTAGGTGGTAGTTTCGACTGGGCTAGTTGAAGCTTTTCGTTGACGATCTGACGGTCTATAAATATGTCCGTGCCCCACTCGAATTCGACCCAGATGATTGATAAACCAATCGCTGAAGAAGAGCGAACGCGTTTTACACCCGTCGCACCATTTAGCAGCAACTCGATGGGGCGAGTTACTAGCACCTCCACTTCTTCTGGCGCGAATCCCGGTGCCTCGGTCATAATCGTGACCGTCGGGCGATTTAGATCGGGAAAAACATCGACTGGCATCGTCTGAAGTAGTGATGCTCCAACTAACATCACCAGTAAAGACGCAATCGCGACGATGGCGCGGTTTTGAAGTGAAAAACGTATAATGGTATCGAGCAAGTGAACTACCTCAAAGATGCGAAGGCCGTCTGCAGCTCTCGACTACCAACGGTTACAACCGACTCACCAGCTTCGATACCAGAAACAATCTCGGTATACTGTCCATCGGTCTGACCAATAGTTACGCGTCGTCGCTCCATATTGCCGTCGTTCTTTCGAACAAAGCTAAAAAGGTGCAGTCCATCACGGAGAATTGCAGATGCAGGAATTGCTAACCGCGAACTCTTGGTTCCTACTGGCAGGCCGACTGTCATTAACGCGCCGGAGCTAAATTGCGGGATATTGGAATCGTCTACGCGGGGAGTTTTTGGAGTGAACCATATTCGCTGCGTTCTTGTGGACTCGCTTAGCGTTGGCCCAATTCGCGAAAGAACGACTGGAAGCCTTACTTCTGAGTCGGCGAGCAGGGATGCTACTCCAACTGCATCGACGGACATAGAAGCAACCTCTCTCGAAGGCACCTGTGCCTCGATCCAAAACGATCGCAAATCTTGGATTTCTACAAGAGGTTGATTGGCCGTTACGGTTTCACCGAGCGTGACCACAGATGAGGCAATTCTCCCACTGATATTGGCACGAATTGGCAGGTAGTCTTGTATCCGTCGTTGATTGACGATGGAGTCGATTTCGCTATCTGATAAACTCAACGTGGCGAGTTGTCGTCGCAGGCTTTGGGCACGTGTCTCCAGTTGCTCCGCTAGTGCGCGTGTCTCCAAAACCAAGCGCATCGAGACCGCGTCTCCCTTGACGCTTTCCAGCCGATCGGCACGACGACGGGACAAGTCTGCGTCCAACGATGTGCTAATCAAGTCAAGCTGTAGCTTGTAGAATTCAGGTGAGGTGATCTCCATTAGTTCATCGCCTGCTTTCACAGACCGGCCGGGACTTAGCGAATGGGACTGAACAGTTCCGTTCAACTGCGTCGTAAGGACACTTCGATTTTCGGGAGGCAAGGTAACTAGCGCAGGAAGTTGAAGTGTTTTTGATACCTCGCGATAAGCAGCAGCCTCCGTTCGGATTCCCAAGCGTTGCTGTTCTTGGTCTGAGAGTCTTAGCACACCAAGGAAGAATAAACTCGATAGCTCGTGGCCGCCTCTAACAACGACTCGGTCGCCGGGAAATATCTCCCCTTGAATCACTTCAACCATTGATTCGGAGATATGACCATCTGTCAGTTTGCGACTGCCAAGCCGCACGGTCTTCTTACGATACTCAGCGGTCGACCGAGTCGATGCTTCCTCGACAAAAAGATAGTTTTGTAGACCGTCGCTGTGTATAGCCCGTTGCGGAACTGTAATCGTGTCCGCTTGCTCCGAGGTGTATATCGTTGCCGAGCCTACAAGCCCTGGAATGACCGAAGGATGATTCAATGTCACCCATGCTGATATCACTTGCGTTTTTGAGTCGAGAACCGCGTCCATTCGATCGATGACTCCCTCTACAGATAGGGATGAACTCGGAAAATGGACGCTTACTCGATTGCCCACTTTAACGTTGAATATGTCCTTCTCAAGTAATTGGAGGCGTACCCAAACTTCGTCGGTATTCACGATTTCAAAAAGATGTTCGAACGCTTCAACGTACTTACCTTCAGCTAAGTCCGAGTGGAGAATGCGTCCGCCAATCGGTGATCGAAGAGGGAAAAGCAGTTCGCTCGAGGGATCGAGTTGAGAACTTTGAAGTGAAACTCCGAGCGTGCGCGCTCGCAGTTCCGATACCTCCAAGCGATTTCGGCTTTGCTCTACCCCATTCTCGATATCCAAAAGACGCTGCATTGGTACTGCGCCCGCTTGCGCAGAAGGTCTTGTCATCTCCAACAGGCGAAGGTTTAAAGCTAAATCATTCTTTGCCTGGAGAAAATCAAGTCGTACCAACTCAAGTTCTCTGCTACTCATCTCGGCGACTACCTGATTCTTTTCAACCAAATCTCCTGGTCGTACGAGAAGCTTGGAAATGCGTCCAGCTATCTGAGCTGACCCAAACGCTTTGGCCTGCCAAGGAGTCACGGATTCCGCATATACGTTCATTTTCGAAGCAACAGTGCCAACAACAACCTCTTCTGACAGAAGCCCAATCGCACTTCGCGCTTGCCCAGAAAGCGTCACATAACCGTTCTGAGTATCGACTTGAACTCCTTTTGTCGGAAGTGGTTGATGACCCTCGTGGGCATAGCATATTGAACTTGTAGTTAGCCAAAATATGCTCAAAAGACCGCTCTTCAATATGCTCACGACTTACCTCGCAAACTACTTCACAAACGAATCGGGTTCAGGCAACGCATCGGATGAAGCTTTGGCTGTTTTGAGATACTCGTCAACGCAGGGTGGACAGCAAAACTGGTAAGGTTTGCCGTCAATAACCCAAGTAAAGTTCGGGTTCGCCTTGGTCTCTGTGATGGGACAGATTCGATCACCAGGCTTTGGATTCATATCGTGTGCGGACTTGATCCCCTTGAACTTCTGGGACGCTGTTACGTTTCCGTTAGCCGTAATATCAGCCGCTGTGTATCGTCCGCCGGGAGTAAGATAGAGTTCTCTCTCCGCATCATCCGCCAGCTTATCGGGCATATCGGGCATATCGGGAGAATTTCCATGGCTCTCTTCACCCGAGACAAATCCAAGCCGGAATCGTTCGCCATCAATTCGAATATTCGGAATGGTCACGTCCAGTTTTCGGCCGACTAATTCCTTTGGCAACTTGCCAACGAAAAGCGACGTTTTTCCATTGCCATCGCCATCCTGCGGAGTCGGCTCGAAGGCAATGGCTTTAGAATCCGCATCACCGTCCGCTTTCACGAATCCCTTCAGCGTTTGACTCTCGACATCGATGACGCGACTCTCGTCCTTTCCAAGAGTGTATAGTCGAATCGCCCCTTCAGAGTCGACAACTGCTTCAACATGGTAACTGTCTCGCCCTAACGAAACCATGATTCCACCATGTGCACCGGCTTTGTGCCCGTGTTCGGCGTCGGAATCTCCCGGCACGGACGAAGCCAGCGACGCTTCGGATGTCTTGTTGTTCGCAGTTAGGCTTGTTCGAGCCATATCTTTCTGAGAATTCTTAGCGACCGAAACGTCCTGTTGATTCGTTGGTTTGCATCCAGCGAGGAACAGCACGCCTAGAGCCGAACTCGCAACCAAACTTAAAAGAAGACATTTGCTTTTTGTCATTTTTGGACCCTGGTTATTTGTGGAATGGAACTATTTCTTGAGCGAGGCTTCGTAAAGATCGTCAAGCTTGGCAAGAAATTTCTCTGGCGCAGCCGTCATTTTCTTTACACAGGGAGGACAGCAAACATAAACGAAATGACCTTCCACAATCCCATGCTTGGACTTCTCGGAGACTTCATTGTCGGTCATCACGAGACAGTGCCCTTGAGCCTTCGCAAAGTTACTCCGAATCTTGTCGAGATACTTTGCGTCGGGCTTTGACTTCAAACAATCTGCGCAACAGACATAGAGAATTTCCTTGGTCTCTGGATCAGTCATCTTGACTGGCTTTGCATGGCTAGTCAGCGATTCGCCGGAGACTGGACAGATTGCTTGTACTGAGATTCTTAGTCGCTCGCGGCGTTGCTCTGAACTTTCCTTTTGTGGTTCATCCGCAAAGGAAAATCCAACCAGACAAACCGAAACAGCGATCACAAAAAACTTACCAAATGCACGAATCATCTTAACCTCTTCATACTTGAAAACGAACACTAACTACAACTTCGTTGAAGCCACCCACTGGTTGACTTCGGCAATATCGTTTGCGCCAATCATTGTCAGCTGACGATCTTCGTTCTTCCAGCTCACGGCGAGCTGTCCTGCGGCTTCAATAATCTTGCATGTCTTGCCGCTACACTGGGTCTCAATGGCTCGCAGACTGCCAAACCAAACAGGTTGTTCATCTTTGTGCTCAAACAGGATCAGCGATGTACCATCATTACGTTCGCATATCGACGCCGAACATTTGCAACAAGGCATATTGAGCACATGCGTTGATACTCGAGTGAAACCTTCGGGAATGCCCTTAAAAACAGCCGGCTCATAGCCAAGGTAGCTCTCGGTTGCATTGGCATCGAGTTCCTTTCCTTGATACTTTGATACCAACTTTGCGATTGCTACCTTAGGCTCCGACTTGGCTGCACGGATGACCTCTTGAAAGTCAACAGCCAATGCAGCATGTTCATGAGAAGCTTCTCCCGCATCATGATCCGAC
>JANMIS010000369.1:0-1789 GCA_031375925.1 Synechococcales cyanobacterium OTE_70_concoct_197_sub | reverse complement strand
GGGGTCTTCTGTGCGCCTTCAGCGATCGCTTCAGCCATTAAGTGAGTGTGGCCAGCAGCGGAGAAATAGATGATTGCGATCGTGCTCATAGTGCATTTCCTCTGATTTGATGATGACCTAATCAGCTTGGATGACAAGTCTAAATTTTAAGTCCGCCCCTACGGTATGCTGGATGCTTACTTTTCAGGAAGTACTTACTTTTTTGTAAGTGTCTTGGTAGCGAGAAAGACTCATGAGTATAGAACCAAAGGAAAACACCCAATTTGTCCAAACTACATTGGGCGTTTTGGGTGGAAAATGGAAAATTTTAATTCTGTGGAACATTCGCGATCGGCCTCAACGCCTGAGTGAATTAAAACGCTTAATCCCAGCCATCAGCGAGAAAATGCTGATCCAACAATTGCGCGATCTAGAAAAAGATGGCATTGTCCATCGTCACGACTATGGCGAAATGCCTCCGCGCGTCGAGTATTCCTTTACGGCTCATGGCGAAACGCTCAAACCAATTTTTCCGGTATTGTGCAAATGGGGTGAATTGCATTTGAAGCACCTTGAACAGAGCGATCGTTCGATCACCTCAACCTAACTACTTCGTATCCGTCACCCGCCAACTCAACTTTAAATTAAATGAACTCTTCTTCTAATTTTAACCCAGCAAGTATCGCTGAGGCAGCCGATAAATTAGATTGCGTCGTGGGGTCTGTGATTTGATTGAGGGCGATCACAACTTGCTGCAAGGTGGCTCTAGAAAACGGTAGCGATCGGTCTTGGAGTGGAATGTTATAATTAGAATATTCACTTAATACTTAAGCGTTTATGACTGGGGCATTCTAAAGGAAATCTGAATGCATGAGGGTTCTGTTAGATACAAATGTGTGGATCTCGAAGAAGTATCTGAGCTTGTGATCGCGGAAACGATCGTGGTGCCGGAGTTACGAGATCCCAAGGATGCGATCGTTTTGGCGGCAGCGTTGGCGGGAAATGTTGAAGTGGTTGTGACTGGGGATCAGGATTTGCTGGTTTTGGGACGATTTGAGGGTGTTGAGATTTTGACTCCGGCAGATTTCTTAAGGCGTTATTTTTGAGGATAATCGTGCTTTGGGTGGCTTGGAATAGGGCGATCGGTTACTTCGGTGCTGAGGTCTGAGCTTGTTGTCTATGTTGATAGGATGCTTCTTGCTTCTCTTCATTTTCTTTTTTCTTTTTCATTTGTTCTGCACCTTCATCTGCCCAATCACCAAAGTTTTCACCCATTGGGGTTGCGTTCTCGATCGCAAATAACTTGTCAAGAACCCAGCGGTAGGAGCCTTTTTTAGGGGCATTATCTTTTGATTCGTATGAAGTTTCTGGACTTCGCACCGATCGGCGCTTTTGCCGATGATGTTCATTGGATTGATGGCTTGCCACTCTGAAAATTCGACTTGAAACGCCACTCCGAAGGAATATGAAAGAGACTCGACCACTAGAGTGGATTCAACTTGAACAGCGATTACGACGGTTAATTGAAACGGTGAATAGTCAATTATCAGAGCGATTCCATTTTGAACGAATTCGCTGTCGAGACTTGTGGCATTTGACCAGTCGGGTCAACCGTAAGATTCTGGCTCATACCCTCTGCTGTTGGCTTAACCGCAAGCTAGGAAGGGAATTGCTTCAATTTGAAGGTCTGTTCTCCGATGCCTAGCAAAGTCGCACATCGCCTAATAATGTCAAACGAGGCGCACTGAATAACCACGTATTGGACCGATTTATTGCAATGTTAGACCTAGACCCAACCTTGATTAAATCC
>JANMIS010000365.1:0-2492 GCA_031375925.1 Synechococcales cyanobacterium OTE_70_concoct_197_sub | reverse complement strand
CCTGAGCCTGCGGCGTAAACCCAAGCTGCGCCCGCGCTAGCCATTGCTTTAACCCATTAAATCCACCCAATTGCAGCGGCGAATTGTCCACAGGCGAATACTCCAGCACGCTGTCTTCCCGGATCACCTGCGCCTTGCGTTTGACAATGCTATCGACATCTTCGATCGTCAACTTGCCGTCTTCCATCGCCGCATAGGCCAACACCTGCCGCGCCTGCTTCAGCGTCATCCCCGTCAATGCCTGGACTAGCGCCGGGACATCGACATCTTGCAATTCAATTTGAACGCGGGATTTGCTACGTAACGATCGCATTACCGACTGAACCGCCTGCGTCAACTCTTCCCGGCCCGGTAGCTTCAAATCCAAATACACCGCATCATGACTAATTGACGACGGCAAACTCACCTGAACTCCGGTAATCACTAAAGCCGATCGGGTTTCTGAAAAGCTTTGGACTAATTCACGAAACTGACGGGCGATCGTCGGATCTTCCAAATGCACCGCAAAATCCTTCAACCAAAAAATCGCCTTGAGATTCAATTCCCTAATTTGATTCAAAACTGCGCTCGGATCTTGAGTGCCGTCATAGCTAATCCGGTTGGTTCCCGGCGCACAGTCCTGCTGCCAACGGTTGTCACTAGAAGCAGACGATCGCATCAGGCCCTGCGCCACACTCCACTCCATCATCGGCAAATTCATTTCTTGCGTTGCGCCCTGCAAGAGGTTTTGGACCCGCTCTTCCTCGACGGTTTCGATCGCGATCAACGGGTGAAACGACGTAATCAACGTCTGTAAATGTCGAACCTGAGCCGTCATCGTAGCTGTCATGGTCGGGTTGGTGGACCCAGCGGTGAACGCAACGCTCATAAAAAATCCTTTACGAAAAATTCTTGGTCATTCTCAAAAGTGTTCCCCGTCCCGCCCTGCTGTTAAACTAGAATCCAAGACGCAAATATTTCTAGGAGCAGCAACCGTGCATCCGGACCAAGTTGAAACCCTAATCAAATCAGAAATCCCGGACTCCCAAGTTCAAGTCGTGAGCGGTGACGGATCGCACTTTGAAGTCACCGTCATCTCCGCCAGCTTTGAAGGGAAGCGCCGCGTTCAGCAACATCAAATGGTGTATGCCGCCGTCAAGAAAGCGATGGATAGCGAAGCCATTCACGCCTTCCAACTCAACACCATGACCCCAGCCGAAGCCAGTCAACCTGCCTAGATCCTGATCACAAACTATTTTTGGAGTAAAAAAATGAACCCTGAAACCCAAGCCCGCATCAAAAAAATGGTGGACGACAACAAAATCATGGTCTTCATGAAAGGCAACAAGCTAATGCCTCAGTGTGGCTTCTCCAACAACGTCGTCCAGATCCTCAACACTCTAGGCGTGCCCTTTGAGACCTGCGACATTTTGGCCGATCAAGAAGTGCGTCAAGGCGTGAAGGAATATTCCAACTGGCCGACGATTCCTCAGGTTTACCTGAACGGCGAATTCCTAGGTGGTTCTGACATCTTGATTGAGCTGTACCAGAAAGGTGAACTTCAGCAAATGGTCGAAGTTGCGTTAGCTTCCTAAGCTCCCACTTATCAAAAACCCTCCGTCACCTTGAGTAACGGAGGGTTTGCTATGTATAGAGGCATTATTTAATTGTTAACGATCGGTTACCAAAAAGCAGCGCCTCGTAGTCGCTCCTGCTGATACTCGGGGTCCACCTCAGGTTCAGGCGTCTCAAAATTAGACGGGTCATACATATATCGAATCATCTCCTCTTCAAGGCGATTGAGATGGTACGGCTCTAGGGTATCGGTATGACGAAGAGCGGCAATATATCCATCGACATAAAGCCGAATATCATCAAATCGATATCCACGGTTCCACAGTTCGACCGAAGCGTCGGTGAGCCGTTGATAGTAGCGGATCGTCAGGGAGTCTTGAAGCATAGACTGAGTTCGAGAAACTACTTAGAAGGCTGTCGTTATTCTATCTTAAGTCCTATTCTGACCAATTCTCTATTTATTCATGTAGGGATTACACGATAAATTGCAGGTTTAATTCCTACATCGCAAATAAATGCCCATTGGGTGAGTAATAATGCGCAACGGGAGCGCTTTTTTCGGTAACTTATGCGGGACGTAACTAGCTTTACAAACCATTGGCGATGGGGTTTGCTACTGTAGAAAAGTAAACTCACTCCGTGAGGCTCCTGTGGGCGTCGTTTCGATACAAATCATCGAGGGAAATCCACACCTGCGATCGCTCCTGAGTTGGCATCTTCAGCAGGCAGGCTTTCAGGTTTTTCAGTCGGTTGACTATTTGCAGGCGCGTGATCTTTTTCTGACACGCTCGCCTGGGCTAATTATATTAAGCAACGACCTGCCCAATGGCAATGCATTTGAGTTTTGTCAGTGGATACAGCAACAGTCGCAGAGCATGGTAATGATGCTGTCGGCACAGACAACAGAAGCAGAAATTGTTCGGGGGCTGCGATCGGGG
>JANMIS010000363.1:0-4486 GCA_031375925.1 Synechococcales cyanobacterium OTE_70_concoct_197_sub | reverse complement strand
TTTTTAATGGAGAGTTGCTTTGGACGAATTTTTTTTGTCCGTTACAATTCAGGACCGGAGCTTGTTGCATACACTGCAGCTGGAGTTCAAGACACTTGGCATCCCGTTCCGCTTCCCGCGTTCGACAGCCTCTTTCAGATCACGATCTACATCAGCATCGACAAGGAGGGGAACCTGTTTGCAGCAGGATCACCTACCTTGGATCTATTTGCTGGCACGGACACTGTCGTGGTGCAACGGGTATTAAATAACCAGACCATCGACCCGAACTTTGGTATCGGCGGCACACTGACAATTCCAGATCATTACGTACCGGATTCAATGATCGCTTCAGATGCAATTGCGTCAACCAACAATGGCATAGCCATTCTGGCTCAGCAACGGATCGACGATATTGCGATCATTACGATCGCCTTAAACGCTGCTACGAATCGCTTTGAACTCGACAACGCGTTTGATGGCGACGGTATCGCGAACGTCACGCAAGAGCGGGTGATCAAGCCACAAGGAATTACTAGGCTAAACGATGGTTCGTTTTTGGTTTCGATGTTTACTGAGTCGGGACGAGGATCACAGGGTGCTGTGCTACGATTCATGGGGCCTTCGATCAACCCCGTGCCGTTTCATAATGTCTTCTTTCCCATGGACGTCACGAGCACACCAGGACAGCCACGTTCGATCGACCCACTCGATGTCCTAGCGATCGTGAACCATATCAATTCCGGCATTCACGCAGCCAACACCTTTCCGGATGTAGATGGAGACGCAACGGTATCACCATTGGATGCGTTGATCTTGGTGAACTTTCTCAACGCAGGGAACCCGCTGGGTGGCGAAGCTGAAGGTGAGGGAGAGGAAATCCAATACTCCAACGCGTCAACCCGGCTCACTGATCAATATTTTGTCGCGGAATTGGAAGGCGAATTACTGAAACGATTCAGGGTTGGAAGGGGAACGATTCGGAATAGCGGGTTCAGTCGAGTGTGACTGGCAAGAAGGCCGTTCGGATAAGTTGACTAGCTCAAACTGGATTCAGAAAACAATCCCTTTTCGCTCAGCCAAATCCATAGATTTTCGGTCGATTTGACTAAGTTTGAATTGAATGTTGCGTACCATCATTCTGCAATGACTTGTTTCTCACACGCTATCGACTCTTCTTGTCTTTCGGATCCGGTTCGCGTTTCTTACCCTGAATTACTCCGCCGTCCCAGTCGATACGAAGAAAAGGAAGTTGCTTGGCGAGTGCTTTGACTCCAGACTCGGTGACGGGCGTTCCTTTGAGATTGACCCTTTGCAGCCATGGTGCTTTCAACAGTCGCTCTAGACCTTCATCGACCAGAGATGTGCCGCTGAGGTCGAGTTCCTGCAGTGCGGTAAGTGACGCTAACGTGGAAAGCGAAGAACCATGGACGTCTTTGCAGTTCGCCAAGGTGTAACGACGAACCTCATCGTTAGGGCGATCGTCCGCGTACACAGTCGCATTTGAGACATTCGAACAATCGACTTCGCGCACCAGGAATCTTAGGGGCAAGTCCTCCTCTTTTTCAACGAGCAAAAGAGCTTTCTGACCGGGGATTTCTATCCTTAGCTTAGCTCCTCGTTTCAACACGCTCGCAAAGTACTCGATGCGATGGTCTAGTCCGACTTCGAGTCCAGGCTTCAACAATTCGAGTTGACGTGCACCGCGTATCGTTACTCTGGTTCCTTCTAACTCAACCCGCTTTAGGGAAGGGATGTTGGATAAATACTTGATCGCGCCGTCATCAATCGGCCACCATGCAAGGTTTAGGGTCTCGAGCTTGGTTACGTTTGAAAAATAACGAACAGTCTCGTTACTGCACTGTCCCGTCGCTGCCAAAAGATTAATGCCCACGAGATCTTTGTTCTGACAAAGTGCTGCGACGCCTCGATCGGATATACGAGAGTTAGTTACTCCAAGCGATTTCAGATTCTGGAGCGTTGACAACGCAGTAACTCCCTCATCCCCAATATCTGTATAGTGCGACCAAAACGTCTCTAAATTGGGAAACAATTCAAGAATCGCTCGAACGGTATCGTCGTTGCAACTATTCGGTGCGGGGTGATTGCCACCAAGGGTTAGGGACTTAAGACTCTCTTTCTTGCCAACTGCCCGCAGTCCTTTGGAAGTGATTCTGGAGTCGGCGACCGCCAGATTCCCGAGGGGCAATTCTCTCAAGTAGATCATTGCTTCATCGCCAACGAAGCCACCATGCGGAATGTGGATTGACCACAGCTTTCGAAGCTTGCTAAATGCCCGCAGTCCTTTGGAAGTCAGTGAATGTCCCTGGAAATTGACTTGAGTTAGATTCCGGGCCTTTTCGATCATCATGATTTCTTCATCATTGATGTGCTTGTTGTCTATCGCGTCAAGTCGATACAGCTTTAGTCTCCCTGTCGGTACATCCTCGGGCCGATGGATTGCATGGTATTTGTTCGTTGGCGTCCAAACGACTGCCGAACCACCGATCTTGAGAATCCAATCGATTACGTCACGATCAATCTCCTGCTGTGACTTTCCCATCATAACGTCACAGTTTGGCAACGCTCGCTTCAATTGGCTGGCACCAGCTTCTGTGACCGCAGTGCGAGTGGCATCGAGCAGTTGCAGACTTTTGAGTCCAGCGAACATGGTCAGTTCGTTGTCCGGGACTAGTGTGCCGTCGACCTTTAACTCGGTAAGCAATGGATAGTGCTTGGCGACGTGTCGCAGATCGGTCAGGCCGATGCCGCTGTCGGTTAAGATCAACTCACTGGTCTCTTCAACGGCCATGCCGTCGAGTTGCAAGGGGCGCACTCCTTCAAAATTGATCGATTGAACGATGAAGTCTTCGGGCAATTCGTTGAAGTTCTTGAGTTGCGTTGGAGCGATGCCCACGCTAGAGTATGTGACCTTGCCCCCTGCAATGAGGATTTTTCGGATGGCATTGCGACGTGGGTTGTAGGTGCCGCCATAGATTTTGCAGTTGGGGAGCGCAGCTTGCAATCTTCGTAGTCCGTCAGCGGAAACTTGTGTTCCTTGAATGATCAACTGGGTGAGGCTCTTCAATTCGGATAGTTTGTCAACGCACCCGTCGGTCAGCGGGGCGTTGATCAGGCCGAGGACTCGAAGATTGCCGAGGCTCTTGAGCGATCCTACATCGTTGTCGTTGACCTTGAAATTCTCGGTGAGCAGCGTACCGAGATTGGGTGAGAATTTCACGAGCGAATCTAGGCCAACGCCCGTTGGCCCATAGGCTGTGAACGCGGCGCTGGTGAGTTTGCCCAACGGGTGTAGCGATTTGAGCCCTGTGTCGGTTAGGTTGCCGCCAGCAAGCAGTGTGGCCAGTTCGATTCGAGCTGAGAGTGTTTCTAAAGCTTTGTCCGATAGCTTACAGCCTTGAACATTGAGTGATCTTAGCGAGGCGAGGGATTTTAAGTAAACCAAGCCCGTGTCTGTGATCGAGGTGTTGGCGATGCTCAGGTCCCGTAGCGCGGTCAGCTCGCGGACCTGGGCGATGCTGGAATCGGTGACCGCGGCGATGTTGTCTAGTGAGATGCCTTCGACACGGAACTCGATGGCGGGCAAACCGGCTGGATGCCAGACGTCGTAGGATTCTTTGTTGGGTTCGAGCGCGCGGACTTTGCCACCGAGTGCCAAGACCCATTCGGCGGCGGCTCGATCGGAGAATGGGTTGGGAAGCGGCGGAAGCGTTGGTTCCTGCTTGTCTGGTGCAACAGGTAAGGGGGCAGGTTCTTTGATGACAATCGTGTCGGGTTTGCGATTACTGAGTTGGACGACGGCGTAGCCGAGGAGACCGAGCAGGCCAACGGCGAAGATGCCGACGAGGCTGCTGATTAGGATAAGTGGTGTGTTATTCTTCTTTTTTTGCGTTTGCCAGTGTGGGCTTTGTGGATAGCCAACAACGGTGACACCTGGAGTTGGAATGTTGGCCATAGTGCTGGCGTTTGGGTCGATTGCGATGTTGGCGAAGTCGATATCGAGTGTAGAACGGTTGTCCTCAACCGTTCCTGAAGTGTCAGCGAAGTCAGCTTTTGTTTCAGCCCGTTTATTCAGCGTCGAAGCAGTTGAGGACAACTGCTCTACTCTGAGTGCCTCAATGACTTCCTTCATTGAGCCAATTCGATCTTCGGGGCGTTTGGCCATCATCTTTTGATAGAGGCGTTCCAGGCCTTCGGGAACATCGGGTCTGGCAGCCTTTAGACTTGGTATCGGCTTGGTGCGATGAGCCACCAGGGTGTTGACCACCGAGTCTGTTTCAAAAGGTGCTCGACCGGTCAAGATTCGATACAGAGTGCAGCCGAGGGAATAGATGTCCGCGCGATGGTCCACATTCTTGGCATCGGACGCTTGTTCTGGAGCCATATAGTCGGCGGTGCCCATCACGGTGCCAGTGGCCGTTAGTTCTTGCGATTGTTTGATGTCGGCAGCGATTCGAGCCAAGCCCAAGTCAAGTATCTTTACATG
>JANMIS010000352.1:0-1654 GCA_031375925.1 Synechococcales cyanobacterium OTE_70_concoct_197_sub | reverse complement strand
CAACGGTGGTCAATGTGGAAGAGCAGGTACAAGGGCGATTGAAACAACTTGCAGAGGCAAAGAATGATTTGATTCGATCGCAGTGTTATGAATGGCTGACGGCAACAATCTGATTTCTGAGTGAATTTCAGGTTTTGCAATATACCCCTGAGGCACAGCAGGTTTTTGCGGGCGATCGCAGCGAATTCGGATTGGGACGCAGGATTTACGGATTGCTGCAATTTCTCTTGCCCATGGTGGAACTGTACTGACCCGTAATCGAAAAGATTTTGAGCAAGTTCCTGGATTGAGGATCGAAGATTGGTCGTTTTAGGGACGATCGGTTACGACCGCCCTTCTTCGACTATTTCACACGCTGCCAAGTTTCCGTATACGGATTGTTAATGCCGATTTGCTCATAAGTATCGCCTTTGACATTAATTTTAAAATAACTTACAGTCCCGATTCGAAATGCCGTGGATTCATTAGCGTAATCTACTACGCTAGTCATGATGTTGTTTTTCAAGCTATACGTACCGCCGTGGTGGAAAGTAACTCTTTTAGTATTTTCATCTGGCTGTGTAATGTTCCATTTCTTACCAGTGAAGAACTTCAGTCGTTGAGCATTTGGTGTTCCAGTAATCATTTGATCACCTTGTTTAACTAATCTCCATGTTCCGATTAATCGTTGAGATAATGATGGAGGTTGAGTGGGTTGATTAATGCTTGACTGAGCTGATACCACCGGTGCGTAAATTTCCGAAATGGGCATAAAAGACAAACTAATGTAAGCAATTGTATTCGCTGTAAATAATTGCAAAACTGAACGCATAAAGTAACTCTCAAAGACTAAAATCTAAGCTTAACCGATCGATCATCCTCGATCGCCGTCCCAGCTTGATCGATCAACATTTGCCTATTTTTATTCTCGTTTGGCAGCCAAGATTTGTTCTGCGGTGAGATTTAATTCTGGAAAAGTGGGTGAAACAATTGGCTCCTCTCCTTGGAAAATCTGGTCATCGTAAGCACCATCCAATAGGCAACAAATGGTGACTTGCGCCTTGATCGGATCAATAATCCAATATTCGAGAATATCTAGGACGGCATACTCGCTATGTTTCGCCCGGTAGTCATCTTTAGCAGTGGAGGGGCTGACAACTTCAACGACAAGAATTGGGGGTGGATCGTTAAGAGGAATGACGGCTTCTTTCTTTTTCAACTGGTCCCATTGTTCAGTCGGGATGACGACAATATCGGGTATCCGAACGGTATCCCAACGACCTGCCCTTGGGGATTGGACGCCGATCTTCATGTCTTTTGAAGTCCAAGGCAAGTTAGTTTTTTTGATTTCCTCTTTGAGGGATTCATTCAAAAATTCGCTAATCTCACCATGTTCTCCAGTACCAAGGCTCATAGGAACTAATTCTCCATTGACAAGTTCATAGCGGCTGTCAGTGCCATCGTCATAGGTTAGATATTCCGTTAGGCTGAGTCTTTCTAGGACAACGGGATCGTCTTTCATGATGGGACGATCGGTGGCGGTCTTCATGGTGCGATTGCCTCTTGAGTGATGAGCCTCACCTTTGCAGTGTAACGGATCTAAAACCCCTACGGCTGCAACGATCGTTTTAATGCCTCCAATTCAGCATCAATGTCGTCCGCCTCACCCAATGCC
>JANMIS010000349.1:0-3735 GCA_031375925.1 Synechococcales cyanobacterium OTE_70_concoct_197_sub | reverse complement strand
CCCTGATTCAGTCAAAACCTTCCAAGCTGCGTTGGCTGATGTGAAGTCGGTGATCTGGAATGGTCCCATGGGCGTATTTGAAATTGATAAGTTTGCCAAGGGAACCGAAGCTATTGCCCATACTTTGGCTGAATTGACTCCCAAGGGTACGACGACGATCATCGGTGGTGGCGACTCAGTAGCTGCCGTTGAAAAGGTTGGCCTTGCTGATCAGATGAGCCACATCTCGACGGGTGGTGGTGCGAGTTTGGAATTGCTTGAAGGCAAGATTCTTCCTGGAATTGCAGCGCTTGACGAAGCCTAGATTGCTTTAGCTCCGCCCACGACAATCGAGGACTGAGCAAAGTCGAAGCCCGACAACAAAAAGCGATCGGATCTGAAATTATCAGGCCCGATCGCTTTTTGGATTGAAGAAATCTGAGAATAACTAGAAATCTTCAAGTTGATCAACGCGGAGCCAAATATTAGGGGTGGGAACTTTCCCAAACTTTACGAAAGCATAGTCGCCTTTCACATCCAAAACCTCGCCCGCCGTCTCAAATAAATACGATGGCAATCTTGGGTCACTTGCTTGTGCCTCTACGCTACCTTCTAGCTTTTCTCGAATAGCCTTGACCATTGCGCCTTTCTTAACGGCCATAACAAATTTCCATCCTAATAAAACGGTAAAAATCCCAAGGATTAAATAATATTAACTGAAAAAAGTAGGATAGAGACTGACTCTCCATCCTACTGAATCACCCTAACTTTAATCCATGACCTGAAGCCTTGAAGCCGACCGCTCTAGGAGCCAGCGGCTTGGGCATTGAGTTGTTCTTTAAGTTGTTCTAGAACAGATGCCCAGCGCGGATCTGGCTGAAACGCGCCGTTATCTGTGGATGCGCCACCGCCACCACTCGTCGTCTTGCTGCGATTTCCACCGCCGCCGCTTTTATTTCCACCGCCACCTTTATTTCCGCCACCACCGCCAGCATTTTTGTTTCGATTGGCCGTGTTGGGTGCAGGGATGTTGTTTGAGACGGGTGCGGGAGCTTCAACTTCATTCTCTTTGGCGCGGGGCAATGCCTTTTCAATCTTTAACGTGGTCTCCTTGACCGTTGCACCATTGAATTTCTCAATAAATTGGTCAGCTTCCTCATCGGTTTTAACCGTTACGAATCCGAAACCACGGCATTTACCCGTTTTTCGATCGGTAATCAATTTTGCAGAAGCAGAAGCATCTCCCCCTTCAGAGAACACCGTCTCTAAATCTTGGCGAGTGATATCTTCAGGCAGGTTGCCAATATATAAACGGACTGACATAAAAACACGCTCCAGACTTTGATGGTGATGATGGTGGAAAAACCTGTATCAACGAAACTTGATCCATGTCTGCGTTGCTTCCATGTCCCAAGCCCATGTCGTCCAAAATCAGAGTCCAAGGTCAGAAATTCCACAGTCCTAACGCCACACACAAAGGTACCACGCTCCCTGACCCAGTGCTAGGCTTCTAACCGATAGATTTGATTGAAGGATGGTTTCAATCAAATATAAAAAACCAGCCTACAAAAAATGCGACTGGTCATACTTGCTGTGTTGGGAGAAGGAAATCTGATATTTGGGTTAGCCCGAATCAGGCCCTATGTAAAGAAATGTAACATGGAGCTTTACAAAATAGCAATGTCGCCTAAATTTTTCTTAGGGTGGGTTCTTCGTGATGGGGTGATGAGTTGAGATTGCGCAGAATTTTTTAAATCGCTTCTCTTAGGCGTAAAAACTGACTACACTAGAGGGCAGAAAACCCTTACGCGACCTAGGTTTATAGGTAATACACTATGGCATTGATTACAACGGGCGGTCAGATTTCCCGCGACCTCGAAACCCATGGCGCGTTAGGGGTATATGTTCCTTTAGAAGGTGGCTTTGAGGGACGGTATCGGCGACGGCTGCGATCGAGGGGATATGTGTCTGTGATGATCAGCGCGCGCGGATTGGGCGATGTGGGGATGTATCTGACGGGGGTGCATGGCGTGCGTCCGCCTCATTTAGGTAAGAAGAGCGCGACAGCAGACCCAGCGGTAGGCGAAAGGGTGTTTGTGCCGCCAATGATTGATACTCAGTTGACCAATTTGCCACCCAAGTCAAAAGGTTTGATCCTTTGGATTATTGATGGTTACGTGTTGTCTAATGATGAACTGGATTATTTGGTGAATTTGCCGAAGATTAATCCGAAGGTGAAGGTGGTGGTGGAAATGGGAGGCGATCGGGCTTTCCGTTGGCAGCCGCTAAGTCAGTCGATGGCTGCTTAGGTTGAATTCTGGCGAACATGCCCCCTAACCCCCAATTCTGGGGGAACCGGATTGGGGGCCAAAGGTCTTAAATGTAGGGTGTGATGTCTTCTTTGCAGACGTCGGCGAGGTAGGAGAGCGATCGGAAACGCAGACCCACGAGCTGTTCGTAGAGTGGATTAATTTTGCACATGGGTGGAATGTGGACGACTTTTTTCTTGAAGACTACGATGTCGCGCTCGAAGGGACATTGGGAAGGGATGAGCTTGCAGAGAAAACGTGCGATTTTGGGATCTTGAATCTCCATGCTGTCGAGCCAGTTGCGTACGTTTTGGAGAGGATCAAGTTTTGCACTAGGCGGTTGTAGTGATGGGGTTCGATCGCTTTTTTCTTCTGTGGGTTGGACGAGCGGGCTAATGGTGAGGGTGTCGAGGTTGCAGAGGGTGAGGCGAAGGGTATCGAGGATGTCGTGACGGGTATCGAGGGCGTCACAGAAGGTTTGTAAAATGGCGTCTTCGGTGCTGCTGTAGATGCCATCGGCGAGGGCGACCATGACGGCGCTGCGTAGGAAGTTTTCGGCGATCGGTGAGTTGGGTTCAAAGTGCAGCCGGAGTTCTTCGGCGGTGATGGTGGGTTGAGTATCGCCTAGAGGATGATCGACCAGTGTGGCGATGAGTTGTTTTTCTCGATCGTCGAAGTTGCCGTCGGACCAAGCGATCGTGAGCAGGCCACGCAACCAAAGGTCACTTTGTTCGGCGGTGATTTGGGTTGCCATGGTGTTGGTGTCTCCGCGAAAGCTGAATTTTTATCTATTTTACTTTTATTTTTAGGTTTGGTTATACTCGGTTAGAACGTCGGCGGTCATTTTTCCGGTGGTGTTCCAATTGAATTGTTTGGCTCGTTGGAGTCCTCGATCGCGCAAGTCTTTTCGAACGTTGTTATCGTTGATCACAGAACCGATCGCGCTAGCAATCTCGCCGATGTTGGTGGGGTTCACTAGAATGGCGGCATCTCCTGCGACTTCGGGCATGGATGAAGTGTTTGAGGTGATGACAGGAGTGCCACAGGCCATAGCTTCTAAAATGGGTAAACCAAAGCCTTCCCATAAACTAGGAAACACTAGAACGATCGCGTGATTGATCAGAATGGGTAATTCGCGATAGGGAACATAATCTAGAATTTTGATTTTGATGCCTAAATCCCAAGCGATTGCTTCAATCACAGGCGTGTAGCGAGGATCATTCGGTCCAGCAATCCAAAATTCATAGTCTTGATGATTGGGAACTTGGGCAAAGGCTTTTAGGGCACGATCGAGGTTTTTGTAAATGTCGGGGCGTCCGAGATAGAGGACGTAGTTTTGGGTCGGTAAATCTAGGAAACGAAAGTTGTTTTTGTCATAGGCGAGGGGAATGACGCTGATTTTGTTTGCTTTTATATTGCAAAATTCCATGGCATCATTAGCCGTTGC
>JANMIS010000341.1:0-4962 GCA_031375925.1 Synechococcales cyanobacterium OTE_70_concoct_197_sub | reverse complement strand
ACCCGATCGGGATTTTTGACCGCGCATCCCGAAGCCGCAGCTTGCGCCTTGACCCGCAGCAATGCCACGTCCAACGCGACGACGGCGCTTGGTAGAACCCTCTTGGGGCTGTGCGTCAGCAATTCTCATGGGGACCTCTAGGAGTACAGTTGCTGAAGGGTGATACCGCGCTCATCTGCAACCTGCTGGAAGGTCCGCAGAGTATCGAGGGCTTCTAGAGCAGCACGAGCATTGTTAAGAGGATTGTTAGATCCCAATTGCTTCGCGAGGATGTTTTTCACACCTGCCATTTCTAGGACGGTGCGCACTGCACCCCCCGCGATTACGCCAGTACCTGGCGCTGCGGGACGCATCAAGACCTTCGCACCCACGGAACGTCCGGTGGTGGGATGAGGAATGGAGTTCGCTTTCGTCAAGGGCACTTCAACTAAATGCTTCTTGCCGTCTACGACGCCTTTCTTCACGGCTCCGATGACATCACTGGCTTTGCCGACGCCAACGCCGACTTGACCTTTCTCGTTACCGACGACGACGATCGCCCGGAAACTGAGTTTCTTACCGCCTTTGACGACTTTCGTGACTCGACGGATTTGTACAACCCGTTCTTGCCATTCAGACTTCTCTTCGCGGGCTTTGGTATTCTTACGACCTTTAGCCATGGTTATCCTCTTTTAGAAATCTAAACCGCCTTCACGGGCTGCGTCTGCTAGGGCTGCGACCCGACCGTGGTAGAGATTTCCACCGCGATCGAAGACAACCTGCGCAATGCCCTTTGCGATCGCACGAGAGGCGATCAATTTACCGACTGCTGCTGCTGCGGAGCAGTTAGAACCCAATTCCACTTTTCCTTTGAGTTCAGGATCAACGGTTGAAGCTGAAACTAAGGTGCTGTGGGTGGTGTCATCGATCACCTGAACGTAGATGTTCTGGTTGGACCGAAATACAGCCATTCTGGGACGATCGGCGGTGCCTGTGAGGGTCCGACGAATCCGGAAATGGCGTTTACGTGTGAGTGCTTTACGACTTGCTTTCATGGCTTATTTTTTCTTACCGCCCGTCTTACCAACTTTCCGTCGAACAATTTCGCCAGCGTAGCGAATGCCCTTGCCCTTGTAAGGCTCTGGCGGACGCACGGCCCGGATCCGAGCTGCGGTGTTACCCACAATTTCTTTATCGATGCCGCTGACGGTCACATTTGTCGTGCCTTCCACAACAAACGTGATGCCTTCCGGGGGTTCAATGTTGACCGGATGGCTGTAGCCCATGGCGAGGTTCAGGACTTTACCTTGAACGGCTGCTCTGTAGCCCACGCCCTGGATTTCCAGTTTGCGCGTGAAGCCTGTGGAGACCCCTTCGACCATGTTTGCAATCAAGGTCCGGCAGAGGCCGTGACGTTGACGGGCAGCGCGGGACTCGTTCCGTCGGTTGACAAGAACGGTTTCGCCTTCTAGAAGTATTTCTACTTCAGGAGGCAGGGTGCGGGAAAGATTCCCCTTCGGTCCTTTGACGGCTACGGTTTGACCTTCGATCGTCACCGTGACTTTGGCCGGGACCGGAATCGGACGCTTACCAATACGAGACATTTTGCATCAACCTCGATGACGAATCTACCAGACGTAACAGAGAACTTCGCCGCCGACACCCGCTTTGCGGGCTTGGCGATCGGTCATAAGACCAGCCGAAGTAGAAATCACCGCAACTCCAATGCCACCAAGGACTTTGGGCAGTTCTTTACAGTTGGAGTACACACGCAGACCCGGACGGCTGACGCGCTTGAGGTTGGTAATCAACGGTTTACTGCGATTACGGCCTTTGTACTTGATGGTGATGGCCAGATTAGTCTGGATGCCTTCACCGGAGTCTTCATATTCACCAATGAACCCTTCCGCCTTGAGAACCGCTGCTACGCTACGGGTCATCTTGGTGGCGGGCACGTTGGTGGTTTCATGACGAGCGAGACCTGCATTACGAATGCGGGTCAACATGTCTGAAATGGTGTCATTAACTGCCATTAATTTGCCTCTTGTTCGCGCTTTTTGTTTAAGCTGCCAGTTTGTCGATGAACCGATTAGTTCTCACGGAAGGGCATTCCGAATTCCTTCAGTAAGGCCCGACCTTCTTCGTCGGTGTTGGCCGTGGTGATGATGGAAATATCCATCCCTCGGACTTGGTCTACGCTGTCGTACTCAACTTCGGGGAAGATAAGCTGCTCACGAAGACCGATGGTGTAGTTGCCGCGACCATCGAAGCTTTTTGGGCTAACCCCACGAAAGTCGCGAATTCGAGGCAGGGCCAAGTTCACGAAGCGATCGAGGAAGGCGTACATGCGTTCACCACGCAATGTCACCATCATCCCGACGGGCATTCCTTCGCGGATTTTGAATCCAGCGATCGCCTTACGGGCGCGGGTGACGACGGGACGCTGACCTGTGATGGTTGCGATTTCTTTAATCGAAGCTTCAAGTGCTTTCGCATTGGTAGAAGCTTCTCCAAGACCCCGGTTGACGGTGATTTTCGTCAGCTTGGGAACTTGGTGGATGTTGGTGTAGCTAAATTGCTCCATCAACTTTGGAACGAGGGTCTCTTTGTAGACCGTTTTTAGACGCTGAGTCATGAGTGAGAGTCCTTTCCCTGGGCTTGGTCAGGGAAGCTAGTTAGTTTGAAATCAAACAGAATTTGAAGTTAGTTCTAGACTCCGAGCTTCAGCTCAGAACCTCACCCGTTTTCTTCAGAATCCGTACTTTTTTACCGTCTTTGACGGTACTGCCCACTCGACTAACGGTGCCTTCTTTAGTTGAATAAAGCTGAACATTAGAAGAATGAATCGGCGCTTCAGCAATATCAATACGTCCGCTTTCGCCTTCGCCCTGGGGCTTGACATGCTTGGTGCGCATGTTGACTCCTTTGACGACGACTTGGCTTTCGCTAGGAATTGCCTTGATGACTTCGGCGATCGTGCCTTTGTCATGTCCAGCAATCACCTTGACGGTATCGCCTGCTTTGACGTGCAGCTTAACGGCTTTAACGTGCAACTTCTTAGACATGGTTAGAGAACCTCCGGAGCAAGGGAAACAATTTTCATGTAGTTCTTGTCGCGAAGTTCTCGGGCCACGGGTCCGAAGACGCGGGTGCCCTTGGGGTTGCCATCGGGGTTGATGATGACCGCTGCGTTGTCATCGAAGCGGATGCTCATGCCACTGTCCCGACGGACCGTGTGACGAGTCCGGACGACGACGGCTTTCACGACATCTGATTTTTTGACGTTCATGTTGGGCGTTGCATCTTTGACAACGGCCACAATCACATCGCCGACACCAGCATAACGACGGTTTCCGCCGCCAATCACTCGAATGCACATGAGCTTTCGAGCGCCGCTGTTGTCAGCCACATTCAAGTAACTTTCCTGTTGAATCATGACTAAACCTCTAGCCTTGGGCGACGGTTAGGATATCTGCCACGTTCCAGCGCTTAGAGCGACTGAGCGGGCGGGTTTCTTCGATGCGGACGCGATCGCCCACTTTACATTTGTTCTCTTCGTCGTGCGCTTTGTAGCGCTTGGTCCGGACAACGATTTTGCCGTATCTGGGGTGGGCGGTTCGGCTTTCGATCGCCACCACTACGGTTTTATCCATTTTGTCGCTGACGACGACACCAACTCTTTGTTTGACTGCCATGGTTCCTGGTTACTCCGCTTCAACTGCTGCTTTGATCTGCCGCTCTCGTTCTACCGTCAGCAGTTGAGAGATCTCATGCCGAATGTGTTTGAACTGATGAGACTTGTCCAACTGGCGGGTGCCTTTCTTGAACCGGAGGTCGAAGAGTTGACGCTTGAGTTCCAAGACCCGAGCTTCTAGCTCTTGGTCATTGAGTGTTCTCGAATCTGCAATCTTGGGAAGAGACATAATTTTTTAAGACTCCTCCGTAGCCGCAGGAGTGGTGGGACGAACGACGAATTTGGTCTTGATGGGCAGTTTGAACTGGGCGAGACGAATGGCTTCACGCGCAATCTCCTCGGTGACTCCCGCGATTTCAAACATGATCCGACCGGGCTTAACGACAGCCACCCAATACTCAGGCGCACCTTTACCAGAACCCATTCGGGTTTCGGCGGGGCGGGCTGTGACGGGCTTGTCTGGGAAGACGCGGATCCAGATTTTACCGCCCCGTTTGATGTAGCGAGTCATCGCACGACGACTGGCTTCGATTTGGCGGGAGGTAATCCAGCTACATTCGGTTGCTTGCAATCCGAAGTCTCCGAAATTGAGGTCACAGCCACGGCTGGCGAGTCCCTTCATTCGTCCGCGCTGCTGTTTGCGGTATTTTGTTCTTCTTGGACTTAACATCTTGATTGGTACCTAAACTGGAAGAAGCCGGGAACCCCCTCGTAACTCCCAAAGATGAATCAAGGGAGTGAGGGCTCGATCGTATTAACCTTCGTTAGAGCGATCTTCAAACTGACGACGGCGTTGGTTATTACCGCGACGACGGGGTTGCTGAGGAGCGGCGGCTTCCACTAGCTCTTGTCCCGGAATGATTTCACCATTGAAGACCCAAATCTTCAAACCCAAGGTTCCATAAATGGTTTGGGCGGTGCAGTAGCAATAGTCGATGTCCGCCCGCAGGGTGTGCAGGGGAACGCGACCTTCGCGAGTCCATTCAGGACGGGCGATTTCCGCACCGTTCAAGCGACCCGAGACCTGAATCTTGATGCCTTGAACGCCAGCGCGCTGGGCACGTTGGATCGCTTGACGAACGACTCGGCGGAAGGAAACCCGACGCTCAAGCTGTTCTGCGATGTATTCGCCGATGAGGGCTGCATCTGCGTCAACGCGGGCCACTTCGACGACGTTGATGCGGACTTGCTTATTGCCACCGAGCAAGGTTTGCAGGCGAAGGCGAAGTTCTTCGATGCCTGCGCCGCCCCGTCCGACGATGACGCCGGGACGAGAGGTGCGAACTTCG
>JANMIS010000333.1:0-8791 GCA_031375925.1 Synechococcales cyanobacterium OTE_70_concoct_197_sub | reverse complement strand
CCCGACAGGGCTGTATCCCGTGGGCGTGTTGATCTCGGAAGCGGTGCGAGGAGAAGGCGCTTATCTGTTGAATGCAGCGGGCGATCGGTTCATGGAGCGCTACGCCCCGAGCCGTATGGAACTGGCTCCCCGCGACATCACATCGCGCGCGATTAATTACGAAGTCCGGGCTGGACGAGGAATTAATCCAAAAGATGGCAGTGCAGGCGGACCTGTCGCCTACCTGGATCTGCGCCACATGGGTCGCGAAAAAATCATGGATCGCATTCCCTTTTGTTGGGAAGAAGCCCACGTTCACCTCGGTATCGATGCCGCCGTCACTCCCATTCCCATCCGCCCAACGGTGCATTATTCCATGGGTGGCATTCCCGTCAATGTCGATGGCCGCGTCCGCAACAGCGCCACAGGCTTTACTGAGGGTTTCTTTTCTGCTGGAGAAACGGCCTGCGTCTCGGTCCACGGGGCCAATCGCTTGGGTAGTAATTCTCTGCTTGAATGCGTGGTCTACGGCAAACGAACAGGTTTTGCGATGGCCAACTATGTCGAGGGTCGATCGCTGCCGGAGGTGGATGAATCCCACTACATTCAAGCCGCTGAAGCGAAGTTACAAGAGGTTTTGGACAACCCCGGAAGCCTACGGGTCAACGACATCCGCCAAGCCTACCAAGACTGCATGACCGAGCATTGCGGCATCTTCCGCACCCAAGAAGTCATGGAAACCGGACTCGCAAAACTCCAAGAAATTCAGCGACAAGCTCGTCACATCAAGCTCGACGATCGCAGCCGCACCTGGAACAGCGAACTGGTGGAAGCTCTGGAGTTACGATCGCTCCTGCGCGTCGGCGAACTCATCCTCACTTCTGCGCTGAATCGACGTGAAAGTCGAGGATCCCACTTCCGGGAAGACTGCCCCGATCGGGATGATGTAAAGTACTTGCAGCATACCCTTGCTTCCTACCATCCCGACTCTGGCGTCCAGACCCAGTACATGCCCGTCGTTGTCAATCAGTTTGAACCAAAGGAGCGGAAATATTAGGGGAGTCAGGCTTTTATTTTAAAGTGGACTGGCATCCTAGTTTAAAGTAATCTAGGCATTGATTGGAACTAAAGGCTATTAAGGCCTATAAAGATGCCAGATTTTTAGATAAGGATGAGAGGCTAGGCAGCGGCTATGAGATATGTTCAGGTCTTGGATGCGCTTGATTTTGGTGATGCCGTGTCTAATCAGGTGCTCCATCTGCACGATATGTTGCTGAGGCGTGGTCTTGACTCACAAATCTTCACAAAATATTCCAACTATCGAGTTCAACAATACAGGCAGCCCTTTGAAAGCCTGAAAGTTAGTGAGGATGTGATTCTTATTCATCACTTTGCAGGTTATTCAGAAATAGCCGACGAAGTGATACACCTGAGATGCTATAAAGTTTTTCTTTATCACAATATTACGCCACATGGTTTTTTTGAAAAGGGAACTGACTTATACAATTTTTGTTTAAAAGGGCGCTTACAGCTTCGAAAAATATTGTCAAAATATGATTTTGCGATCGGAGCCTCTCTTTATAACTGTCGTGAATTAGAAGAGTTGGGGTTTTCCCATTGCGAAGAACTTCCGATCGCGGTGATAGCGCCAAATTATTTGCGTCCATCATCTAGTGCAATTGCACAGTTACGTCAGCAAGCGGAGAAAGTATGGTTGTTTGTCGGTCGAATCGCGCCTAACAAAAGGCAAGATTTAGTCATTGATGCGTTTGCTTGTCACACTAAGCTATATCCATTAGAAAATCATCACTTATATCTAGTCGGTCGCTATGACGAGAATGATGGGTATTATCGACAAGTTTCTTCGAAGATCAAAGATTTAAATTTAGAAAATAAAGTTACATTGTCTAACAAAGTTGAAGATGATGTTCTCCCGTTTTACTATCAGGCTGCGGATGTATTCGTTTGCATGAGTCAGCATGAAGGCTTTTGTGTACCGATTATTGAAGCTTTTAACTATCAATTACCTGTAGTCGCGTATGCCTCGACAGCGATCGTAACGACCCTTGGGGACAGCTATGGAGCATTGCAGTCATTAGATGTCGAGCTAGTAGCCCAGCGAGTTCAAGAAATCATATCTAATGTTGCTTTGCAGAATACCTTGAAAAATCATGGTTTACAGCAAGCTTCTCGATTTAGTCTTGAATCTGTACAGGAACGCTTTTATAAAATACTGGACCAGATCTCTCCTCAAAATAATTCTGAATTACCCCTCACTCTTTCCGTTGTCATTTGCACTTGTAATCGTCGTCATTATCTTGAGCGATGCTTAAACTATCTCAAAGATCAAGATTATCTCCACTTTGAAGTTGTTGTTGTCAATGGGCCATCTACCGATGAAACAATGTCTGTCCTGAACGATCGGTATGATATTAAAATTGTCCAGAATTCAAAAATGAACCTTTCCATTTCTCGCAACTTGGGAATTGAACAGGCATCTGGAGATATTGTTGCATTTATTGATGATGATGCTTTGCCCTACACAGACTGGGCTAGAGAAATTGTTCAGCGATATCAAGAACTCCCCGATAAATTTGTTGGCGTAGGTGGAAGAACCTTCTTTGCCAACAAGTTAATGTTTCAATTTGAAGATGGTATTACAGACTCCTTTGGTCATGCAATTTCTCTAAAGACGGGTGACCCAAAAATTCACACGCCTAATTCTTACCGCCATTTATTGGGGACAAATGCAACCTTTCGGCGAGATGCATTGATTGCAGTACAAGGTTTTGATGAACAGTATGATTATTATCTAGATGAAACGGACTTGGCCGTTAGATTACAACAAGCCGGAGGGATGATCGCAACAGCACCTAAGGCCTATGTTCGTCATGAGTTTGCTCAGAGTCACAATCGGCAAGGTCAGTACAACTTCAACTGGAAAGTCATTGCTAAAAATATGGTGTACTTTGGAATCAAGAATGCAAAGCAAGATGCTCCGTTATGGAAGAGAGTTTATAAAACACTTAGACAAGTGACTAGGCAACGCTGGCTTGATTTTTTAAATGCAGCTTGGACCAAGAAGATTTCTTGGAGAGAAGCGCTTTTTCATTGTTGGAAAACGCTATTGGGGGTTTCGATCGGGTACTATGATTGCCTGAGCGAGCGAAAGCTCCGTCCGTTAGCGAGTCAGTCCCCTGAGTCTTTTCTGCCTTACTTGAATTCGCAAGCTACTGAGCCTGATGCCCATTTCGCTTCCTCTATCGTTAATTTATCTCTAGCTAAAGTGCATATCCTGATCGTCTCTCAAGAATTTCCACCCCATTCCTTTGGGGGGATTGGAACCTATAATCAGACACTTGCTAAAGAATTAATTCAGCTTGGGCATGATGTCACCGTGATTAGTCGGGGTCCACAGGACTCCACTGAGGTTGTGGGACCCTTTACTCACGTCCAAGTCGCTAGCATTCCCCATGAAGATATATTGCCCCAGTTTCCAGTCCTTTCAAAAAATCTTGCCTGGGCGAGAATGGTTCGTAAATGGGTTGAAAAGATCCACCAGCAACGGCCTATCAGCATTATTGAATCGGCTATTTGGGACGTTGAAACGATCGATTTATTGAAGCATAAACATGAATTAAAAATCCCGATCGTGACTCGGCTTGTGACGCCATTAAAGGTTGCGATCGAGATGAATGGCTGGAAAACAACGGCTGACTTAGAGCACTGCGTTGAGATAGAAAAGCTTTTAGTTCACCATACTGATGCCGTTGCGCCGATCAGCCATAGCATTCAGCAATCCTTCCAGTCAGTGTATGGTTTTGTTCCAGATGAGCGTTGGTCCATTCAACCGTTAGGAGTGCAACCCTGGCCGTCTTACACCACCGCTACGAGCTATGGAGAACTCCCAGACGGATTAAATCGACAAAAGATTCAGATTCTTTTTGTTGGCCGATTGGAGGCTCGCAAAGGAATTGATATTTTCTTGAAAGCTCTCAAATTACTGATGGGAAAAGAGCTTCAGGTTGGGGTTTGGGTGGCAGGGAAAGATATAGAAGGCTGGCGCGATCGGTCTTTGTCACTTTTGGGCAAGGAGATTTACGATCGGGTTCAATTTTTTGGAATGGTCTCAGAGGAATTTCGTGAACTCCTCTATGCCAATTGTGATTTTCTCGTTTTCCCATCCCGCTATGAATCTTTCGGGTTAGTCCCGTTAGAAGCCATGGCCTACCAAAAGCCCATCATAGGAGCCGCTGCCGGAGCCATTCCAGAAGTTGTTATCAATGGAGAATCAGGGCTGCTATTCGAGCCTGACAATCCACAGGATCTAGCCCAAAAAATTCTCTTGCTCATTCGTGACGAGGCTCTACGTGAAAAACTCAGTCAAGGGGCAAAAGCACGGGTCGAAGTGCTATCGGCTAGAAATATGGCTAAATCGAGCTTGGTACTATATCAATCTTTGATTGAGAAATGTCCTGAACATTCCACATCTCCTGTGCTGCAATCTGCTGTTTTAGACGAATTTGAACAGATCGCCGATCGTAGGGAGCAAAGTTCAAGTTTCTCAAAATCAGTATCCCAATCCCTTGAGACTTACCCCCTCGCCAATTCTCCTATGACTCCTACAAAGCTGACCAATCTTCGCTCTGATTGGGATGTCGCGAGACCACGCATTATTGGTTGGGGTTTCTTTAATAAGATTGCCAATCGATTTATCGTACCTAAAATTACTAAGTTTATTAATTCTGTTTTGCACCCCTCTATGCAAATGCAGTCTGCACTAAATCGCGCCTTGTTATCTGAAAATTTTCAGCTTAGAAACAAACTGGATCAAATGGCTTCGGAAACGCAATCCCGTCTGGATTTAATGCAATCCCGTCTGGATTCAATGCAGCATCAGAGTAGAGAATCAGAATCTTATTTGCAGAAATCGATCGAAGCCTTAACCTATTTGCCAGAACGCGTTGAGTTTATAAGAAGTGAACTCATGTTTGAAATGCGCTATGGGGCTTCCTCAATAGTCCAGGGTGAGAAATCCACTAAAACCACTATTGAAATAATTTCTCCTGAGAAACTAGATGTTCATCGGGCGCAAGGTATTCGTCTTAATTTAGGATGCGGGCACATTGCTCTAGAAAGCTATCTCAATGTTGACACTCGCGCTTTACCCGGAGTCGATATTGTTGCAGATGTTGCGTCTCTTCCTTTTGAACGCTCTGAGGTGAGTGAAATCTTTTCATCTCATGTCCTAGAGCACTTTCCCCAGGAAGAACTTCGACGGAAATTACTACCTTATTGGGTTGGTTTACTCAAGCCAGGTGGAGTTTTTGTTGCGATCGTTCCCGATGCCGATGCAATGATTCAGGAATACGCAAGGGGTGAATATCTCTACAGTCATCTTCGAGAGGTTTTCTTTGGAGCACAGGACTATGATGGAGATTTTCACTTCAATATGTTTATCCCGGAACAAATGGAAGCATTGTTTTTAGAAGCTGGCCTATCTAACTTTGAAGTGAAATTGCGTGGCCGTAAAAATGGCGCTTGTCTAGAGATGGAAGTGAGAGCATACAAGGAATCATAAGTGATGCGATGAAACTTCATCCCTTTTATCCCAAAGTACTCTCATACTTTGGGATAAAAAATTAACGTTTTTCGGTTTCACGAATGGCATCTTCGGTCCGTCCGTAGGGATTGGTTTTAGGACGCCACTGAGGAAAAGCTGAAACCATCATATTATCCAAGCTTGTTCGTGCTGCGGTGCTATATTTGCCCACATTCTGCGGCAGCACCTGATCGCCAAATCCAACAAAACAAACTGAGAACAATAGAATCAATCCGAAAGGAATTCGTTTCATGGTGACTCTCAGAAATATCTGGGACAAATTGATAAAAGCTACAAGGCATAAAATACAGTTGCTACCCTGACTTTACTATCTTGCCTTAACCTCATTATACTTAGCCTCATTATAAGTGCCATTGTCGGTTAGTCTGCCCTGTCAAACGCTGCGAGTGTTTTGCTTGAGTCATGCTGCGATCGGTGTTTTTTCGATTCCTGACATACTTCCTGATCGCTTGAACCCCTTTTTTTGGAACCAATAAAATTAAAGCGGTGACTAATATCAATCGTTGATATTCCTGTAAGACTGGGATTATCCCTCGTACACCGTAGAGTTTGAAACTGCCATAGAAGTGACAAGGTGGATACATATTAGACCTAGGGGTTAGCAGCATGGCCCAGCGCTGGCCTATGGAGATGGGACCCTCAAACCAACTTTGATAGAGAGGATTCATGGGACAAATGGCTCTCGCATCTCCGATGACCGTCGGGAAAAAGCCTGATTTCTTGGCTTCAAAGGTATAAACCAGATCGGCCCATCCTTGGGGCATCCATCGTTGGTTAGGATAGCCGAGGAATTGTACGATCGATCGTGGGAGGCAGACTAAATTGCCATGCAGTCCATCATAGACTTCTTGTTGTCCTAATGCCGTAGCTTTGCATTCAGTGTAAAGTTTGCGTTGATGAATGCGGTGTCCTCCAAAAGACGCTTTTTTGTAAGTCTCATCTTCATAGCATTGAGCACTAGCAATCGTCTTAGGATTGTTAATACAAGCTGTAATGAGTTTTTCGATTGTGTGCATTTCGGGCAGCGTGTCGTCATTCAACCAAATCAAATATTCTGCGCCCTGTTGCATTGCAAACTTCATTCCCATCACGATCGCCCCTGTCCACCACAGATTCCCATCTCCTGACAAAATAGTGACATCAGGGTATTGCCGGACGATCGCTTCTAAGGTTCCATCCGTTGAGCCGTCATCAATCACGACGATGTGATATTGGTCTAAAGTTCCCTGTTGTTGTAAATGTTCCAGACACCTGAGGGTGATCGACTTTCGATTGTGAACAGGAATAAGAATATAAATAGGAGTTTTCATATCGGTCTTTTCAGTCTTTTCGTATGGATGATGAGTAGTAGTGTATTGATGCGCCCTATGAGGTAGATGATGCGCGATTCTCCGTGTATTTGTCTAGATAATCTTTTTTGTTCACAAGCTTTTCATATAAGATGCTGTTTTGTCGAGCTTCTGAGAAAGTCTGAATATGATTCACTCTAAGATCCGGTCCACCAAAACGGCCTATCAGATCACGATCGCCTTAGCGGTTTTAAGCTCGATTGTTCTGGCGCTCCCGTTTCCGACCTTTGCTCAGACCCCTCCAAAGCCTGTGCGTAAACCTACGGTGACTAAGCCTGCTAAACCCAAGCCTGTGAAGCAGAGAACACTTAAGGCGGGAGAGTTGTTGCCGTTTTTTGATAATGCTGAGATTTTGGAACTGTTATCCTTTCCAAGAGGTGAAGGGGTGGATGCTGCGCCGAAGCCCCCGAAGATGACCGACTTCGATCGGGATGTGCTGAAAACTTGTGGGGCGTTGGGGAGCGGGGTGGATGGTGAGCAAGTTCGATCGCTTTTTGTGAAGCATCCTGAAATTGTCGCTCAGGTGAAAGAGGCGGTGGGCGGTAATGTGTTACCGAGGAAGGCCAGCCGAGGCAAGCGCTTGCCTTCGCCGTTGTTTTTTGAAGAGTTTCTACAGGTGTGGACGGGGCAGAAGGGGTTTGAGCATGTGTTTTGTGGGCAGGTGAGGGGGAGTCGGATTACGGGGATGCATTTTGCGCCTCGGTACTATGAGCTTCAACAAAAAGGGATTGCGGGGCGGTTGCCGAATAACGAGCGACAGGAAGAAGTGGTGCCGGGGGCTGTCTACACGGTGGGGATTCAGGCGAAGGTGAATGGCCGGGTGCTGACGGATGGGAAGTCGGGCTATTACTATGGCCGGGATGCGATGGATATTTTGATCGATGGGACGCGGGCCTATCAGCAGTTCAACATCAGTAGCGGAACGAATAATGCGGTTTGTCTTTATCAGATTAGGCCGATTGATGGAGAGTCTGTGACCTACACGTTTCCGTCGGTGTTTGTGAAGAACGATCGGGGCATTGTCACGCTTTATCCTGATGTGACCCCAAATCCGGGCGATCGTGCCTGTGATCAGCTTGAGGAGCCGTAAGAGTCAGTCGATGGTCTAGAGTTCTTAAGAGAGTTCCTCTATACTACTAACTGACCTCCTCGCGCTTAAAAGCCCATGGCCTCATCATCAGTCTGTCCAGTGCCCGTTGACCAACGCCCTGTGAACGAATTTCGGGAGTTGTCGGAGTCGCAGTACTTTCGCTGGGCGACGCTAAGGGGATGGGAGTTTTTTAAGCCGTTGGTGATCGCGTTCTCAGTGAGCTTTTTGATTTCGGCTCCGACTTCGGCGGCGAGTTATCCTGTGGCGGTCGCGCCCTTGGAGTGGTTTTTGATTGCGGCGGCGGGGGCTTGCCTGATCCCGTTTTTTATGTTGATTCGGCTGTATTTGGGTTGGCGGTACGTTCGAGAGCGATTGTTGGATACCAAAATCTTTTATGAAGAGAGCGGCTGGTATGATGGCCAAATCTGGGAGAAGACACCGGATTTTCTCAATCAGGATCGGCTGATCGTTACTTACGAAGTTCAGCCTGTGGTGAAACATCTTCAGCAGGCGATCGTTTTTTCGGGCGGTATGCTGTTTGGGCTGATTCTCGCTAGCATTGGATGGGCTTTGCTGGATTAGGCCCGCCAACTGGATTCAAATCTTCAATTTTGTTCTTTTAAGGATTCGTTGCGACATGACAAGCAGAGCAAGACGTGGAGATACCCCAGAGCTGAAAATCAGACTTTTGCGGGAGGGCATTGTGGAGTCGGTTCACATTGCTCATGCTGTGGTGTGTGACGATCGGGG
>JANMIS010000301.1:0-1442 GCA_031375925.1 Synechococcales cyanobacterium OTE_70_concoct_197_sub | reverse complement strand
AACAAAGGGAACGCATAGTTTGCAAAAGGAACTGTAAAAAATGGCACGCGAAAAGTTTGAACGGTCTAAACCCCACGTTAACATTGGCACCATCGGTCACGTTGACCACGGTAAAACCACGCTGACGGCTGCAATTACCTCCACTTTGGCAGCGCTGGGCGATGCCACTGCAATGGGTTATGCAGACATCGACGCGGCACCGGAAGAAAAGGCCCGTGGTATTACGATCAACACCGCTCACGTGGAGTACGAAACGGCAACCCGTCACTACGCCCATGTGGACTGTCCTGGACATGCCGATTATGTGAAAAACATGATTACGGGTGCAGCTCAAATGGATGGAGCAATCCTAGTATGCTCCGCTGCTGACGGCCCCATGCCCCAGACCCGTGAGCACATCTTGCTTGCGCGTCAGGTTGGCGTTCCTCACCTAGTTGTTTTCTTGAACAAGAAAGACATGGTGGACGACGATGAGTTGCTAGAACTCGTTGAGTTGGAAGTGCGTGAGTTGCTTAGCTCCTACGATTTCCCTGGCGATGACATTCCCATCACCGCTGGTTCGGCGCTTCGTGCATTGGAAAAAATGCAAGCTGCTCCCAAAACCCAGCCTGGTGATGACGAGTGGGTTGACTGCATTCACAAATTGATGAACTCCGTTGACGAGTACATCCCCACGCCTGAGCGTGAAGTTGACAAGCCCTTCCTGATGGCGATCGAAGACGTATTCTCGATCTCAGGTCGCGGTACTGTGGCAACGGGCCGAATCGAACGGGGTCAAGTTAAAGTCCAAGAAGAAATCGAAATCGTCGGAATTCGTGACACTCGTAAGAGTACCGTTACGGGAATCGAAATGTTCCGTAAACTTCTGGATATGGGCCAAGCGGGAGACAACGCAGGTTCGCTTCTTCGCGGTATGAAAAAAGAAGACCTTGAGCGCGGCATGGTGCTAGCGAAGACGGGTTCTATCAAGCCTCATACCCAGTTTGAGTCGGAAGTCTACATCCTTAAAAAGGAAGAAGGCGGTCGTCACACACCGTTCTTCCCTGGCTACCGTCCTCAGTTCTACGTTCGTACAACTGACGTAACCGGGACCATTGCAGCATTCACCGCCGATGACGGTTCTGCTGCTGAAATGGTCATGCCTGGAGACCGGATCAAAATGACGGTTGAATTGATCAACCCCGTTGCGATCGAACAAGGGATGCGCTTCGCAATCCGTGAAGGTGGGCGTACCGTTGGTGCGGGCGTTGTATCTAAGATCATGAAATAGATTGATCTAATCTTTAGGGCGGGGCAATGTTTTTGTCCTGCCCTAGATTTCAAGCTAACATTCATCTCTATCTCGATGTTGACATTAGAGTGCTGGATTCCAGCTTTCTATCGCCAATATCTGAACCCAACCGAACCTTGAAAATTAGGAATAATTAAAGTGGCTACCATTC
>JANMIS010000239.1:0-1921 GCA_031375925.1 Synechococcales cyanobacterium OTE_70_concoct_197_sub | reverse complement strand
GCCTGCAACAACAATAGTTTTGCCCGCAAGCAAGACGTTGGTGGCACGGATGATGCCGTCTAGGGTGGACTGGCCAGTCCCGTAACGGTTATCAAAGAAATGCTTGGTTTCAGCATCGTTGACGTTCACAGCGGGGAAGGTCAACACGCCATCTGCAAACATTGCATTCAAGCGAACAACACCTGTGGTGGTTTCTTCGGTGGTGCCGATGAGTTCCGAGATTTGCTCGGGGCGCTCTTGGACCAAAGTTGCAACCACATCACAACCGTCATCAACGATGATGTGTGGATGGTGGTCAAGCGCGACTTGCACATGCTTGTGGTAAGTCGCATTGTCTTCACCTTTGATGGCGTAGACGGGGATGCCGTAGTCTGCAACAAGGCTGGCTGCAACGTCATCTTGGGTAGACAACGGATTGCTGGCGATCAAGATTGCGTCAGCGCCGCCTGCTTTAAGGGCGATCGCGAGGTTCGCCGTTTCAGTGGTGACGTGGCAACATGCTGAGATCTTGATGCCTGCGAAGGGCTTCTCTTTTGCAAAGCGCTCAGCAATTTGCTTAAGAACGGGCATTTCACGGCTCGCCCATTCAATGCGCTGTTTACCGGAAGCTGCCAAGCCGATATCTTTAATGTCGTACTTGATTTGGGAAGGAATTGCAGTCGTCATTAGTATAAAAATCCTTAGGACTTGTTTCTGCACGACATCCGGGTACTCGATCGCTGCAATGGCTTTGACAAACTTAACAGCACGAACCCTCGACACAATGCCTGCGTTAACAGAATCGTTGCTGAATCCTAGAGACATGGTTTCACTTCTGAAATTCTGTACTCTGTGATACTCCTAACAGTAGAGCGCAAGACTGTTAATACTTTGTAATAGGGTCAGTATTTTCGTCAAGGGGGAAGTCCGAACTTTACCGTCCTCTCATCTAATGATCCCCCAAGCGCCCGTGCTTTTGCTGGGACCCTAAGCACAAACACGAGGTTGGGGCGTTAAGCAAAAACTTCGGGATGGGCGATGTTTTGGGTTAGTTTGGCTTGGGTGTGTTGGATTTGTTGGCTGGACACTTTTTGGGGTGCGTTTTGGGGTCCGCTGATGGGGGTGTCGATTTTGAGCTGGGGGAGCGTGGATTTGGGGGAGCCTTGTTGGGCGATCCAGCAGACGCCGCCTGCCATGAGCGCTGCGTAAGCAATGTAGGCATAGTTCGGGGCGATCGTGTTGGAACTGCCGCCATGACTTAAATTGGCAGACGATCGGACTATAGGGTTCGATCGTTCAATTTGCGGTGGGGCCGGGAGGTGACGCTTGAGTTGACCGTTGGTGAGGTTGAAGCATTTTTCGAGGCGGGTTAGAAATCCGCGCAGATAGACATCCTCGGGCAAACGATCGAGCCTATTTTCCTCTAAGGATTGCAGATGATGCAGGGGGATGAAGGTGGCGGAATGGATCTGTTTTAGGCTGAGGTTGAGCTGCGATCGGTGCTGCCGGAAATCATTGCAAAGCTCTGTAAGGGAGGCTTCTCGGGCTTGAGCGGCCTGCTGAGCGATCTCGACGGGGCTGAGTTTTGGGGCAGTGGGACGGAGACGTTGGTCTACGACCGACCAAAGGTCATCGCGCAGAGATTTGTCGGGTTTGTCGTTCTTAAGAACACGAGTCATTGCGTTGAAAACGGCAACATCTTCCTGGGCTTCTTTCTGTTCTGGGGTGAGAACTAGGGCGACGGATTTGGCGGGGATGCTTTCAGCTTGGACAGGAGTGGAGGTGGGGGCTTCATTTCGCTTGAATAACTCGGTGGCTTCACCGCAGCACTCTAAGGTGAGGCGAATGGTCTCACGAATGACGGATTTTAAAAGGAATTGGGTGCTAGCGCCTTGTTCGGCGGCAAGCTCAAATCCACCGATGTCGCTGCTGTGCCTGCCGC
>JANMIS010000235.1:0-1865 GCA_031375925.1 Synechococcales cyanobacterium OTE_70_concoct_197_sub | reverse complement strand
GACAAAGTGGGTCACGAGCCGAGTGCGGCAGCCGCAGAGGTACGCAGGTCGATCATGGGTGGCTATGGCCCGTTGTATCAAGCAGGCTACATGCTCGGCGGTTTGCAGCTACGAGCATTGCAGCGCGAGGTGGTTCAAGCGGGCAAGATGACCAATCGCGAATTTCACGATGCGGTATTGCGTGAGAACTACATTCCATTCGAATTGCTCCGAGTAAAAATGCTGAATCAACCGCTGACGAACAAGCAGTTGCCGACCTGGCGTTTTTACGATCGATAATCGGACGAAAGAACCTCGAGCAAAAGGAATTGGAGCTTGTTAATGATCTGGACCGGGCGCTCGGGAGCGGATCGCCTTTGCAGGTAAGTCGGTTTGACAATCATTCCTATAAAGCTGGTAAATCAAGGTTCGTTTCTCGGGTTATGTCGATCTTCACCGAGATGAATTCGGGGGCATTCGAGATGACGTCGGCATGACGCTAAGAATTTTGACCTACGCCATGGCTGTGCGCAGTGTTGCGTTATGCGAACACAAGCTGATAGCCAACAATGAAAATCGCCGCATCCACCAGAGCATGGCTTATCCAACCCGGTATGAGGCTGCCGCATCGATGGTAAAGGGCGCCCCAGATAGCGCCGCCGATGGCAACGGAGAGCGCTAGCAAGTACGTCATGATCGAGCCATAGCCAAAGAACTTGGCGAGCACCAGCACATGGTGCGACATGAAAGCTAGGCTTGAAAGGCAAATGGCTGGTGTCACTGCGAGATGCTCGGCCAATCCTCGAAAAACAAATCCGCGCCAGTAAAGTTCTTCGAAGCCGGAGTGCAGAAACGCGTAAAACAGTGCGATGCCTATGAGGATGGCTGGAGAGTTTACGCCCATGCTTTGCAGTTTTTCAGAAGCCGCAATCTTCGCAGGTTCCATCACCCCCAGCGGAACGAGTACCCAGTAAAAGACGCATATTGCTGTGAATCCTATAACGAGTCCAGACAGGATGCCGAACACGACCCAAGCTTTGAGCGTCAAATTGTTCGCCAGAGGATTGCTGTTCGGCGACGGTTTCGCCATTTGTCTCCATATCCAAATCGCGACGAGCAGAATTCCGACTTGGGAGAGTTTACCTCCCGCATAGGCGGCTTTTTGAGCGATGGCCGACGCGCTTGCGAGCAAGTCGAAATAGAGCCAGGTAATAAGCGTTGGAATCGCCATGCCTAGGATGATGACCACGACAGGCATGCGTTGTTGAGTTGTTTCGTTCATTAGACACCTATGTCTTCATTCCAGAGTTCGGGTCTGGCTGCGATAAAGGCCCGCATGAGTTCAATGCATTGGCTATCGTCGAGAATATCAAGTTGAACACTGCGTGAACGAACGTAAGCCTCTGGGCCTTGAAAGGTCTTGTTTTCGCCGATGACGATGCGGGGGATTTTATAGAGTAGGGCAGTGCCACTGCACATGTCGCAAGGTGATAACGTGGAGTACAGGACGGAACGTTTGTACTCGTTTGCAGTCAGTCGCCCAGCGTTTTCGAGGCAATCCATTTCCGCATGCAAGATCGCGCTGTTGCGTTGGACTCGACGATTGTGTCCGCGACCTACGATGACTTCATCGATCACCAAAACGGAGCCGATCGGGATTCCTCCTTCGTCAAGTCCTCTTTGGGCCTCCTCAATGGCTGCCTTTAAAAACGAATCCATGTGGTTTTCCTCGGTGAAAAAGATTTTTAAATTTTTGATCATTGACCTAACGTGTCATTGGCTTGGTTGACACTTTCTTAACCCTAGCCGCATCCGTTAGTTAGGGACAGCCGAGGGCGCTGAAATGCCAAAGTCGTTTTCTACGCCATTGGTTCCAAAGTCCTTCT
>JANMIS010000203.1:0-15785 GCA_031375925.1 Synechococcales cyanobacterium OTE_70_concoct_197_sub | reverse complement strand
CCAATTCTGGGGGAACATGATTAGAGAAGAAGGAATTTTTCATGGCGTTATTGGGTAAGCTAGCGACTCGAATTTTTACGGGATTGATTGCTGGGGTAGTCGCAGTTACGATCGCAGTCGGCAACCATTTGGGAATGCCAGGAAAAAGCTATGGTGAAACGCCACCGCCACTGACACCAACACAGCAGCTTCGTCAAGATGATTTAAAAAATACGATGCAAAAACTCGCGGGTGAAATTGGAATCCGCTACGATCGATCGAACCTTGACCAAACTCTGGAATTAATCGCGCCACTGCTCCCGCAGCATCAGGATTATCAATTCAAAGGGATAACACATCAAAACCGCAGCTTTGAAATCCGAGGTCAGACTAAACCTGAAGAAATCATTGTTATTGGCGCACACTACGACACGGTATCAGTGAGTCCCGGCGCAGATGATAATGCTTCAGGAATTGCTGCGCTGTTGTCTTTAGCTAAACAATTTGAACAGGCAAAGTTTGCGAAAACGGTCCGATTTGTTGCATTTGCCCAAGAAGAATTAGGTTTAATCGGCAGTCAAAACTATGCGAATCGATCGCAGCAGCTTGGTGAAAAGATTGTGGCAATGCTGAGCTTAGAAATGCTGGGATACTATACCGATCGTCCTGGAAGTCAAGCCTATCCTGTCCCCGTTGGGAATCTTTATCCCGATCGCGGTAATTA
Organism: Synechococcales cyanobacterium OTE_70_concoct_197_sub; assembly: GCA_031375925.1. Classification (GTDB taxonomy): domain Bacteria; phylum Cyanobacteriota; class Cyanobacteriia; order Leptolyngbyales; family Leptolyngbyaceae; genus JAAFJU01. The sequence goes on along the minus strand of JANMIS010000203.1, from coordinate 15,082 downwards.
TTTAGCTTTTATTAGTAATTTACAATCTAGAGATTTGCTGCGATCGAGCATTCAAAGTTTTCGTAAATCCGCCACGATTCCTTCAGAAGCCCTAGCATTGCCAGAATTAATCAAAGACATTGGCCGATCGGATCATGCGTCATTTTGGAAAGCTGGGTATCCTGCAATTCTGGTTACAGATACGGCTAGTTTTCGCAATCCCCATTATCACCGCGCAAGCGATCGAATCGACACTTTGGATTTCGATCGATTTACGCGGGCCGTCGATGGGATAGCCGCCATCATTGAGGATTTGGCAAACTGAGGGTTTCAACGCTAGCCAACATGAAAGCCGCCTTGGGTCCGGGCGATCGCAATGTCGCCGTCATACAAATATTGCTCAAAAGTTAAGTTAAATTCACGCGCCCATTTGACGATAATTTCAGCTTCACCCGATCGGTTAATGTCATCGAGAACCACCGCAAATTCAGGAGCCAAAAGATCCCGCAATGCAGGCAACGCCGGATATCGAGATAGGCGACGAGGTTTATCATAAGCAGGTGGCCCATCGACCAGTAATAAATCTATGGTGCTTGTCGTGAACTGCGATCGAAAAGCCGTCAGGTCATACCAGAGATTGTTTTCTAGCGCCAAATTGCACGGCGATAGGGGCGCGGGAATGACGGTGACATACTCGCTGAGTCCTTGTTCTTGCAGTAACGCTTTAAGTAATTCAATCCAGCCAAGGTTATCTTCCAGGGTATACAGATGGCCATCGCCTTGCTGTTGAAGCAATTTTGCAATGTATACTGTGCTGATTCCACCGCCACATTCCACAATGCAACGGCGACGATTCATCACAATTTCATTGAGGATTTTGACAAGGCCACTGGGGCGAAGTGCCGACGTACTCCAAGGCTGATAGGTGCTGCTGAGGGGCGCGAGAACCTGCATGGCGACTGCATCATGGGACGATCGGCTTAGGCTATCAAGACGCAGGAGTTTGTCCAGAGAAGACTGCACTTTGATTAAGAGCCTAGAAACAAGAGACATACTTAAGACCCAATAACCCAATAGACAATGCTTTGAGCATTAGCTTACCGCATAACGATCGGCGGGGATTATCGGGTCAATGGTAAGCTAACGATCGGTTTTGAAGGGGAAAGCAGATGGCCGTTTATTTTTATTGGGGTGAGGATTCTTTTGCGCGCGATCGGGCGGTGCAACTGCTACAGGCAAAAACCTTGGACGAAGCTTGGGCTAGTTTTAACTTAGACAAAATCGGACCCGACCAAACCAATGGCTTAATTCAGGCCCTAAACCAAGCGATGACTCCGCCCTTTGGCATGGGTGGGCGATTTATCCTGTTAAGCAATACCACTTTGGGTCAGCGTTGCAGTGAAGAATTACTGGCTGAACTCGATCGGACTTTACCTGCAATCCCCGAAACCACTACTCTAGTCTTAACCAGTGACAGCAAACCTGACGGTCGGTTGAAATCCACAAAGCTATTGCAAAAACACGCCAAGGTGCAAGAGTTCTCACCGATTCCACCGTGGAAGGGCGACCAACTTGCACAGCAGGTTCGGGATGTAGCGGGGATTATTGGGGTAAAGCTCGATCGCAGTGCCGTGGAATATTTGGTCGAAGCTGTGGGTAACAATACCCGGCAATTGCACAACGAGCTTGAAAAAATTCGGCTATTTGCATCTAGCTTGGGGAATAGCGGAGCCTTAACCGCCGCCATGATCGAGCCACTGATTACAACCACCAGTCAGAATACGCTAAAACTTTTCGCCGCAATTCGTCAAGGGAAAACGGCGGAGGCATTAGATTTATTGGGCGACTTAGTTCGTCAAAATGAACCGAGTCCGGTGATCGCTCGAACCTTAGTGGGACAGTTTCGCCAATATTTATGGGTGAAGTTGATGATTGAATCCGGGGAGCGCGATGATGGGACGATCGCTGCTGCCGCCGAAATTAAAAATCCCAAACAACTCTACTTTCTGCGAAAAGATATCGCGCCTATGTCATTGCCTGCGTTGCAAAAGACATTGCCTCTACTGATGGAGTTAGAGTATCAATTGAAACGAACGAGTGATGAAGTTTCAGTTTTACAAATCAAAACGATCGAGCTTTGTTCGCTGTTTGCTCGGTGATGATGAATGCAACAAATCCTGGCGAACCGCCCCCCAGCCCCCAATTCTGGGGGAGTTAGAGAATAGGTTCATGTTCCCCCAGAATTGGGGGTTAGGGGGCTTGATGGGTAGCAATGACTTATTGATTTGGTATTACTCCTCAAACTGCATTAATTCTTTTGAATAAGATTCATCTAAGACTTTTTTCGGGCGGAGTAGCAGAATCACGCGACCTAGAATTTGAGTTTCTGGGTTCGCTTCAAACCAGTTGAGTTCTAACTGATTCTCTGAATTAGCCACTACAAAATAAGTGTCACTTTTCCAGTCGCGATTGGCCCGATCGACCACTACCAAAACCTGCTCCGAGGCTCCCGGAAGTTGGGTCGGGAGTTGATTGGCTTCCATTAGAAAGGCGATCGGATCTGAACAGTTACGAATCACTGAATATCCCGGAACTGCCACATAGGCCCCATCGCCTGAAAATCTCACCAACCCAAACGGCTCTTCAGCATCATAGAGCGGCGGTGCTTGGAAATCCGCTTTGGTCAAAGGCATCAGCCCAATCACCGGAATGACGGTAGGCAATTCTTCATCTGAGTCGAGGCGATAAACTGGAAGCCGAGGCGCTAGCTTTTCAGGCGTTTGGTCAAAGTTCAGCAGCAGGGCTTCAATTTGTTTGCGGGCAAGGGGGTTTTGAACGTACTTCAATGCTTTGGCAATCAAAATTGTTCGGGCCTGTAGCTCCGTCTTTTGTTTTGCGGCGCGCCAAGCGAAGTAGGCCAAAATATCGCCGGGATGCTTGGAAAACTCCCCAGGCGGCTGACTAATTCGAGAAAAATCTTTAATCGCCTTGCCCATCTCCCGTGCTTCGTCTTGATCCATCTTTCGATCGAAGGCAAAATCCGCTGCTGCTGCCCGTTCCGCCGGAGTCAAGGTTCGGAACTCATAGAGCACATCTGAAGCCCTACCTTTAAAATGCGCGGCAGTTTCAGGCTTGACCCCGATCGCAATCATCGACTTATAGACCTGCACCGCAACGATGATTTGGTTCTGCTGAATCGACTCAAATCCCGTCCCTTCAAAGATTTGCTGATCCGTGTAGCCCGCTTCTAGAAGTGTCTGGCAAGCCTCTGCCCATTCCAGCCAAGTGCCCATTTTGCGTCGTAGGAGCAGCACAAGTTGGTCCAGATCTTCAGCGGAAGGCGGCGTTAGCGCCCTGTCAGGTGTCCTGTCAGGTGTCATATCGGGCGTTACATCAGTCATGGCAAGTAAGACACAGCGGAATTCATGAACTGTAATATCTTAAAGCTTGACGGGAATTATGTTTCCAGGGCATTATTAAAAGTAATGTACGTAAGTGCAGCAACCAGTCAAAACGACGAGTTGCAAAATGGGGCCATAGCTCAGTTGGTAGAGCGCTGCAATGGCATTGCAGAGGCCAGCGGTTCGAACCCGCTTGGCTCCATAGATTTAATTTATTAAAAGCTCTCTACGGTCCTGGCGCGATCGTGGAGAATTTTCAGTTTCTATACTGCCTGGGCTACTGGTGAGAATGGGACATCACAATCAGTGGTTAGAGTTCAATATTTTTCAAAGTGACTCTAAACCTGAAGGGAATATAATTTTCTTAAAAATTATCTATATTTTTAGATTTGGTGCTAACCTACTTCTTCCTCTAGCAGCTTGAAGGCGTTTGAAAACAGAGAGGCTAAGTGTTTTGTCCAGAAGCAGCAGACCACCGAGACAGCAGGCAAATCCTCTAACAAAGTGGCTTGCTTTAGACTGGAGCCGACCAGAACGATCGTACAACCCAGATGTTCGTGATTTTTTGGCTGGATTGCTAGATTATCCCAAAGACCGGGTTGTGACTGAAGACGCAGGAGGGGGTGGTTATCCAGACATTAAGCTGCTGACTCCCGAGAAAATTGCTTGGGTTGTGGGAGACCTGAAAAAAGATAATGCAGAAGTCAATACAGAGACTGGAAGAATTAAGCTATGGCAGCAAAAACGTAAGTATGTTGAGGGCTTAACGCGGTATGTTTTATTTTTAACAGCCCGTTATATTTGGCTCGTTTTGCCAACGGGTAAAGCTGTTGAAGGATTTGAAGATCCATGCAATTTGTCTGAAATAACCTTTGAAGAATTACGGGAAAGACTGAAGTTTCTTTCCTATGAACAGGCGACGCATCGTAACCAGTGGGCAACATTTATTAATGGACAATTGCCCTACGTTTACTTGAAGTTGGATGCGCCTGAGATTTTAGATCGATTACGGCAAGATTTACAAACTAGCTTTGCTGAATTGGGCGCTGCGGCGGAGCAAGCGATCGTTACCTTAATCCAGCAGTATGAAGAATTTAAAGGTCAGGAACAGGAAATTCAGCGAAACTTAGTTGATACGGGCGATACACAACGACGGGCATTAGTGCGGCTGCGGTCTAGGTTTGACTTCCATCGACATTTGTTTGAGGATCTTTTACCTCGATTTGAGGACCAATATGGGCGAGATGTCAACGCAAAAGGCAAGCAAGTTGAAGAACGAATTCGAGAATCTTTCGTTGCCGATTCTGTCGCGGTGCTGGTTGCTCGTGTGTTGTTTCTTCGATTAGTGGAGGATCTAAAGCTGACAAAAAAAAGACGATTATCCAACGGTGGCCCGCGAGACTGGGCGGCGTTTGTAGATCAGTTGACGGGCGATGCTAAAGCGCTGGTGCAATTAGTAGCTAAAGATGTGGGGCGACTCTATCACGAGCCATTTGAGCGTAACTTATTTGACTGGATTTATGAAACTAATGGCGCATTAGATGAAGCCTTGCAGCGTTTGATTCTGCGATTTAACGCCTATGATTTTTCAGGGTTGTCGGAAGAAATCTTGGGGGATATCTATCAAACATTCTTGCCTGTTGCTAAACGGAAACGATTGGGAGAGTTTTATACGCCTGCTTCGATCGTCGATTGGCTGTTAGAACAGACAGTATTCAGTCATGGTGAGGGAAAACTGCTTGATCCGTCCTGTGGTAGTGGTTCGTTTTTGGTGCGTTATGTTCACCGCTGCTTACAAGATGCAAAAATGAGAGGCTTGGATACAGATGCTGTTTTGCAAGAGTTGCAGGCAACTGTTTGGGGATTTGACCTCAACCCATTTGCCGCGTTTATTAGTCACTTTCAGTTGATGTGGGCGCTGGTGCGCTTTAAGCCTTCGACGAACCCAGTCAATGTTCCTCAGATTCAGGTCTACAACTTAAATAGTCTGCTGCGGGAATCGGATCTTGTGCCGTTGTTGGGGGTAGGGTTTTTGGCTCCTGGTTCCGCAGAGCGAGATAGCGGACAGTGGAAATATATTGTGGGCAATCCGCCTTATATTCGAGCAGAGCGGGTGAAGTATAACGATGAGATGCGTGGGCTGTGGCACCAGATTTGGGGACAAAATGCGGATACAGGTTTAGTGTTTCTCTATCGTGCCTTGACTGAATCGCTGGAATCGGGTGGCTGGTTGGGCATGGTGGTGAGCGGCGGCTATGCCAATTCAGAGGCGGCGGCGAAGGTATGGAAACTGCTCTATCCAGGACGGGATGCGGCTTTACGAAAAATTGTGTGGTTGGAGTTTGCGGGGAAACAGTGGGATGCAAATGTGATTCCGATGTTGCTGGTGATCGAAAAAACTTCGGCGCAAGAGAATGACGAAATTGAACTGTTTGTTCCTGCGAGGTGGCGAAGCGATGAACCGCCAGTCAAAATTAAGTACAGAGATTTTTTTGATGCCAAGATCAATCCCAGAGTGACAGAAATTGATCGCAGCAATACAGCAGAAGCATTGTGGGGAGACTATTTGCTGCCACTGTTGCATCCTAAAGATGTCCCAATTCTGAAGAAGTTATATCCGAATGGGAATGGTGGAAACGTGGTGGAGTTAAAGGAAGCCGTTGCAAGACAACTGAGTCGCAACAATCGTCCTTTCTGGTTTACCTATGGGATTCAGGCAGGCAGAGAAGCACAAGTTACTGAGATCTCTACAGATAACCGTTCAATTCAAATACTTTTGGGTAAAAGTCTTGCTATGGGTTGGCATGGAGAGCCGGAAGGTTGGATAAATCTGGAAAATGTACAAAAGCTAAGTATTTGGGGAGATCGAAGGTATCCATCATTCATTGCTGTTGCTGAATTGGCACTTGTACCCTTTGCTTGTGTAGTAGAAAGAGAAGATATTGCGGCTCGAAATAGTGTTGTTATTGCATTGCCAAAAATAGGTGGAGTATCGCTAAAAGCAGTTGCAAGTTTCCTTAATAGCAAATTAGTTCGTTTTTATCATGTAGTGAGGCTGAGAGCAGGAGTATTAGAAGGATCATCACGTTCCCATATTTACCCTCGTACTCTTGAAGCTTTGCCCTGGGTCAAAAATCTAAATTCAGCGATCGAGCAACGCTTAGTCGAGGGTTATGACAAGTTGGCACAGTTAGCAGCGATCACTAAAAATAATCCCAATGAATGGTTACTATCTGAAGTTGAAACAAGAATTAAAACAAGCCGATATAAGTTGAGCGACAGAAACTTAGGGCTTGACTTCTCTAACTGGAGTCCTGAAGATGTGCAAGTGGCAGAACTGAGTTTAGACGGAAACATCATTCGAGCCGGATTGTTTTCTCTAGAACTATTAGATGCCGATGTCGCTGAGCTAGTCTACAAACTTTTGACACTCAACGCCGACGAAGACACCACCATTCCTAAAGCCATTATCCAGAAATTGCTCATTCCTCAAGACTATGCGACGCTGATGCAAACCTATCGACAAAAATTTGTCAGCTTTCAACAGGTCGAATCTGATTTCTTTTCAGCCCTGGCACAAATTGACCAAACTGTCTATGAAATGTTTGAACTGACTGACGAAGAGAAGGCTCATATTGAAACTCGCCTCACTAGCTTTCCGCTTAGCAAGCTTCAGCCCCGCTATCCTTGGCAAACCGTCAAGCCCAGACCGATTAAAGCCTACACCAGCGATCGTTTTGCATGATTCATAGAGGTGTGAGGCCGTGATCGCAATTGCGGCCCCAGAATAACCCTATTATTTTGTGGCATTTCAAATGTATCGAAATATAAAGCTTCTCCGCCTAAGACTATGAGCGGGCTAGGCGGAACAGATACACTGTCTGTAAAGTTAGAATTTAAAAGTTAGAACTTAATGCGTGTGAAATCTAGCGGAATGGTTATCTCAACTTCGCTACTTGATGATCTTGCAGAGGCTCTCAGCACTCAGATTCATCCCCATATCTACTTCAAGTCCTCTTTGACGGCGCTGTCCCACGCCATGGAGGATCAGGTTTTGGCAGGAACCGATAAGCCCTTGGTGATTGCCAGCTTTCAGAGAGAGCGCTTTTATAACCAAGAAGCCCACCGCTACACTCGTATCGCCGATCGTAGTGATCAAGTTTATGTCTTAGCCGCCCCCGAAACTGAATTTCAAAACCGATCGCAGCAGTACGAAACTGTGGCCTTTAATGCCGAGGACGGACTCTCGAAAGAATGGCATTTAGTCGTTCTTGGGAAAAACTATGCTTCATGCTTAATTTGTCGTGAACGCTTGGGTGATGAAGAAAATCGGGGCGCCCTGCACATCGATCAAGGTCGGCGATTTGAAGGGATCTGGACCTTCGATCGGCAAATTGTGTCTAAATCTGCCGAATTGCTGCTTCAGCGCATCCTCGTTTATCGCCCCGAACTCGCTAGTAAAATCGGCAAAGCCTTGAGTAAGCTCAACCGCGAAACCGTTAAAGGGTTCAAGCCCACCGTCGCCGATCCCTTTGCCGAACGTCTCGTTACATACCTGCAAGCTGGACAGTACAAGCTCTCCAAGGCATACCGATCGATCGCAACCCAGGAACGCAAGGAACGTCTTCAAAATTCTATGACGGCGGCTATCCGACAATCCTTGAATCCAGAAGAAGTCTTGCAAGTGGGCGTGCAAGAACTCGGACAAGTCCTCAAACCCTCGCGCTGCTTAATTTACCGCGCTAAATCTACCGACAACTTAGTCAAGCTGTCCCATGAGTTTTTGGCTGTTCCGGCTCAGGGATCGGCCCAAGCAGACGATCGCATTGATGACGAATCGATTCCGTCGCTGTTGGGCATGAGTTGGACGTTATCCTCTAATCCTTTTTTCCAGCAGATCGTTGAAACCCAAGCATTAGTCTTTATTCCAGATTTAGCGCGCCACTTAATTGATCTGAATATAGAGCCAGAAGGCATCAGAACCATTCGTAAACTGTCCGACCTGGGTAAGATTTGCTCTTGGCTTTTGGTCCCCGTCCTGCATCAAAGTCGGCTTCTGGGGGTCATAGAGTTACATTACCGCCAGCCAAACCCGCTCAATGAGAATGAACTAGACCTGGTGAATGCGATCGCCAACCAAATCGGTACCGCCTTAATCCAGGCCGAATCCTTCGCCAATTTAGAAGATCTCAATCAACAGCTTGAAGCCCTAGAACGCACCCGCAGCAACCTGATCGCCATTACAGGTCACGAATTACGAACGCCGTTATCTACGATTCAAGTTTGTTTAGAAAGCCTCGCTACCGAACCTGACATGCCCCCCGAGCTTCAGCAGGTGATGTTAAACTCGGCCCTAGAAGATGCGCATCGAATGCGAAAGCTCATTCAGGATTTCCTTACGTTATCCCGGCTTGAAAGTGGCCGCGTTGAGTGGCGCGTTGAGCCGCAGCCGCTTCAGGAATGCATCGATCTGGCCCTCAGCAGTCTTCAAAATCGCTACGGCGCAAGGCTGCCCCATCTTGAAACAGAGATTCCAGACATCTTGCCGATGGTGCGGGTGGATGGAGAATGGTTGGTGGAAGCGCTTTCTAAGCTGCTAGACAATGCTTGTAAGTTTACAGAGCCTGCGGGAAATATTCGGATTCGGGCAGTACGATCGGATGACCAAGAAACCCGCCAAGGTCGCCAGCACATGCTAGAGGTGATTGTATCCGACACAGGCCGAGGCATTGAAGAAAGCTCCTTAGAAACGGTCTTTGAGCGGTTTTATCAAGAGGAAGGTTCGCTGCGGCGAAGCGTCGGGGGGACGGGGTTGGGGCTTGCGATTTGTCGTCAAATTGTGAATGGCTGGGGCGGGCGCATTTGGGCGGAGTCTGGAGGCAAAAACCAAGGCAGCCAGTTTCACTTCACCATTCCGATCGTCGAGCTACAAGATTAAATTGCTCTGTTAAATCACTCGAAACACAACAGCTAACTCATCTCTAAATACGAGTTGAAACCGATCGCCTTGACGTAAGACTTCCTGTAACCCGGGTGGGACAGATTTGTCAAAGGGATCAACACAAAGCACTAAATATTTGACACCATTGGTTTGAATAATCGGCAAGCCTTCCGCCAAGGTCCAACCCGACGAACCCAGCCGATCGATTACCCGATTATTCAAGTTCTCACCGACCAAACCATAGGGACGTAAGCCCACAGAATAAATCACTGAATTTTTGATATTTTCCTGTGCCCAACTGTAGACCAGGCTTTGCTTTGGCCCCATAGGAAACAAAATGCTGTCATGACCTGGTAATCCCTGGGGCGATCGGTAGGTGGTGGATTGAACCAGCATTAGCATTAACGCAACAGAGCTTGTAATCAGCATCGGCAGTTTGACAGCGATCGGAATCGATCGACGTTCGAGGGCATCTAACCAAGGTTTGGGTTGTAGCAGCGGTTCGAGGAGTAACGCTAGGGCATAGCCCAGCAATATCAAGGTTATCGGCATAATCACCGCACTATATCGCACCTGAATTAAGAATACTTTGCCCGCCCCTGCCAGATAGCCCGCGCCACTCGGCGTGAGGATTAAAGCCACGATCGCACTCAAATTCCAAGCCGCGACGATCTGAATTCCTAATGGAATCGATCGATTTACAGTAATGGGCAAAGAGCCTTGAATCCGTTGAAGGATAGTGATGATTAAGGGAATTAAAGACGCGATCGTTGCCGTCATAACAACTATAAACGGTAGATTCAACGCATAGAGAGCTGGATTCATTAGATTTTGAAAAATACTTAAATCCGCTGCGGCCTTGAGTTGATCGGGCGGAGTCAGTTGTCCGGTTTGAATCAAATTGCGAATATACCAGCCGCCACCTACTACAATGCTGGGCAATAGGATTTTAAGTAGTGACGACTTCAATCGATCGATAACGGTTTCTTCTAGTTCAGAATTGCTAAAGATGATATTTAGAATCATCGCTGCGATTAGAAAATATAATCCATTAGGCTTAGTCCCAATCAACATGCCGAGTGAAATTCCAGTCACAATCGACCAGTTCTCGACTCTAGTTTTAGACTTCAGAAACGCCCACAGCGCCACCAATTCCCAAAACAACATCGTGGAATCGTTTCTAGCGATATCAAAAAAAAGATTTTGAAACTCTGAAATATTGAGTAGTCCTAGAATGATGCCGATCGAAAAGATTCCGCGCCAGAAGGCCGATCGTACCGGAACAACAAGATTAAAAACAACGGTTGTAGCTAGTAAAGATCCCAGGACTAACGCCAATGTTGTTAAGCCTAGTAAGCTTTCATTTCTCAAGAACAACAGGCTCCACAGATTCAGCAACTCATTCCCACCCGGATAATGGCCATAGGTTCCCCGAATGAGTAGCCAACTTTGCGCTTGTAGATAGGTCACGGCATTTGGCAAATGATAACTCACCACATCCCAACTTAAGGGCTGCACCGATCGCACCTGACTCCAAATCTCACCGAGCAAGCCGCTTAAAGGCAATAAACTAAGAAATGCAAAGGCGATCGTAACTCCAATCCCCAAAGCGCTAAGTGCGACGATCGCCTCCTTCTGAGATTCCCGCACAAAAAACGGGCGACGACGAGACCAGAAATACTCGCCTAGGGAGAACGTGATACAGGAACACAGCAGGGCGATCGGCACAAGAAACCCGACAGCACCCATCGTAAGTTGCAACACCGTAATGATGATCCAAAATAAACTTAAGAAGCTCAACAGAGATTGCAAAGGCTGATAGGGAAAAATTCGATAGGAGATTCGAGCAGCGCTGAGACCAACCAGTATTGTGGAAATAGTAAAAATTAAATTGAATGACATGATTGGGTTAGAGATATTATGCGTTAGAAATAGTTGTCGCTATCATAAATCCGATCGTGTTCCCCATTGACATAGAAATCACAGTCCCTCGCCCCTTGGGAAAGGGATTTAGGGTATGGCTTGCTTTTCGAAGGGTGGGCAGATCTGTTGCAAGTACGACTGGCTTTGGTATTACAATAGAAACCCGCCAAAATATCTTTTGCTGTATCGGTGCCTCTGATCATGCTCAATCTCGTCCAACTGCTCGCCGCAGAACTGTCCCTCAAAACCAGCCAAATCCAGGCTGCGCTTGATCTGTTTGCTGAAGGCGCTACCGTACCCTTCATCGCCCGCTACCGCAAAGAACAGACAGATTCCATGGACGAAATACAATTGCGGAAGCTTGACGAACGCTTTGCTTACCTCACCGAACTGCAAGACCGCAAAAAAGTCATCCTCGAATCGATCGACTCCCAAGGCAAACTCACCGACGAACTTAAGCAGAAAATCGAAGCCACGCTACTCAAAACAGAACTCGAAGACCTGTACCTCCCCTATCGCCCCAAACGCCGCACCCGCGCCACGATCGCCAAAGAAAAAGGTCTCGGAACTCTAGCAGAATTGATCAAAACACTGAACAATCCAACCGCAGCGACCACGGATTTAATTCAGGAAGCGACCCAATATGTGGACCTCGAAAAAGGGGTGAAAACGCCTGAGGAAGCCTTGGCAGGGGCCTCGGATATCTTGGCAGAAGAAATAGCAGACCAGGCAGAATATCGATCGGTTTTGCGGGAGCATTTACTCAAGTCGGGGTTGTTTGAATCGCGGATGAAAGACGGACATCCGGATGGGACAACGAAATTTGAAATGTATCGGGCGTACCAAGCGAAGGTGATGACGATCGCTTCACACAACATGCTGGCACTATGTCGAGGTGAATCAGAAGGCATTCTCGTTCTCGATCTCACCTTTGATCAAGATTACGTGAATCATTATTTAGAGTCCCGTATCATCCGAACAAAAGTTCCAGATGTGCGATCGTTTTATCGCACCATGATTCAGGATTCGTTTAACCGTTTAATGAAAACCTCGCTAATTACTGAAGTCCGCAACCAGAAGAAGCTTGAAGCCGACATCGAATCGATTAAAACCTTTGAAACCAATCTGCGGGAGTTACTCCTGTCTGCACCTGCCGGAATGAAGCCGACCCTGGCGATCGATCCCGGTTTTCGATCGGGTTGCAAAGTTTCAGTTCTGGACACGACTGGGAAATTCTTGGAATACCAAGCCGTGTTTCCTCACACAGGCGACAGACTCCGAAAAGAAGCAATTGCAATGCTGAAAAGACTGATCGAGAAATACAAGATTGAATTGATCGCCATTGGAAATGGAACCGCTAGCCGGGAAACAGATGAATTTGTGACGGAAGTGTTTACGTTGCTCGAAACCAAGCCTGTCAAAGTCATGGTGAATGAGTCTGGTGCGTCGATTTATTCTGCCAGCACCGTTGCAATTAACGAGTTTCCCGACCTCGACATTACGGTGCGGGGAGCCATCAGCATCGGTCGTCGTTTGCAAGATCCGTTAGCGGAGTTAGTGAAAATTGATCCAAAATCGATCGGTGTGGGTCAGTACCAGCATGATGTGGATCAAAAACTGCTCAAACGTAAACTTGATGACACCGTAGAAAGTTGTGTAAACTTTGTTGGCGTTGATTTGAACACAGCCTCTAAAGAACTGCTCACGTTTGTTTCTGGCATTAACGCAACGGTTGCCAATAATATTGTGCAATATCGGAATGAGAACGGCGCTTTTCTCGATCGCAAGACCCTTCTAAAAGTCGCTAAACTCGGGCCTAAAGCCTACGAACAAGCGGCAGGCTTCCTCCGAATTCGCGACGGGAAAAATCCGCTGGATAACACTGCTGTTCACCCAGAGCGGTACAAGCTAGTGGAAACGATCGCTAAGGATCTGAAAGTGAGCCTGAGCGAAACCCAAAAAATTGCAGAACAGCTCAAAGCGAACATCAAAAACTACATTACTGAGACGATCGGTGAACCCACACTACGGGATATCATCTCTGAATTAGAAAAGCCCGGTCGAGATCCCCGTGCCCAATTTACCTATGCCACCTTCCGGGAAGACATCAAGGAGATGAAGGATTTACAGGTGGGGATGGAGCTTGAGGGTGTGGTCACAAATGTGGCAAACTTTGGCGCATTTGTTGATCTTGGGGTTCATCAAGATGGGTTGATTCACGTTTCTCAAATGGCCGATCGGTTTATCAGCGACCCCAATGAAGTGGTCAAAGTGGGGCAGGTGGTCAAAGTCCGAGTCTTAGAAGTCAATATGAATCTAAAACGCATTGCTATCTCCATGCGCGCCCCTGACGGCACGGCACCTGCCAGCAACCGAGAACCCCGCGATACTCCGAAATCCAAAACACAACCCAAAACACAACCCAAAACACAACCGCAAAAGCAATCCCAGTCTTACGCCAGCCAGCAATCCGAAGCCCGATCTACTGCGTCAGAGCCGCCCACTCTGGAAGCCTTAAAAGCTCGATTCGGTCGAAAAGCCTAATAGCCCATCGATTCGTGATCAAGTCAAGATTTAAATCAGAATTCGTTACATTTTGACAACTCCAGTAAATCTCCGAAATAAGCACAGCAGTAAGCTCGTAAACAGTGTACGATCGATCCCATAGCTAGGGGTGCCAAGAACCATTGTGCTAAATGTGAGCCATGGCGATCGGCTGAGAAACCACCCTTAGAACCTGACAAGGGCTACTGATAAGCTTGTTAATGAAGCCCGCTCAGTCGTCTCTGGGTAATACCAGCGAAGGGAAGCTGTTTATTTTTAAGGAAGACTTTTATGTTGCGTTCAGATTGGATTGCGAAACGTGCTGGCCATGGCAATACCACGCAGATGCACTACGCTCGTCAAGGAATCATTACCGAAGAAATGGATTATGTGGCAAAGCGGGAAAACCTGCCCCCAAGCCTCATTAAAGATGAGGTGGCCAGAGGTCGCATGGTCATTCCAGCGAATATCAATCACCCGAACCTCGAACCCATGGCGATCGGCATTGCATCCACCTGCAAAGTCAACGCAAACATCGGCGCATCTCCCAACTCCTCCGACATTAGCGAAGAGATTGCAAAGCTCAATCTAGCCGTCAAATACGGCGCAGATACCTTAATGGATCTGTCCACAGGCGGCGGGAACTTGGACGAGATTCGGATGGCGATCATTAATGCATCTCCCATTCCGATCGGCACCGTCCCCATCTACCAAGCCTTAGAAAGCGTCCATGGGAACTTCGACAACTTCACCGAAGACGACTTCCTCCACATCATCGAAAAGCACGCCCAGCAAGGCGTAGACTACATGACGATCCATGCCGGATTGCTCATCGAACACTTGCCTCTAACCCGCACTCGCTTAACGGGCATCGTCTCACGCGGCGGCGGCATTATTGCCAAGTGGATGCTCCACCACAAGCGCCAAAACCCGCTCTACACGCGGTATAAGGACATCATGGACATCTTCAAAAAATATGATGTCACCTTCAGCCTAGGCGATTCACTGCGTCCAGGTTGTAGCCATGATGCTTCGGATGCCGCGCAGTTGGCAGAGCTTAAGACCCTGGGCAACCTCACCCGGCGGGCTTGGGAAGATGACTTGCAGGTGATGGTCGAAGGTCCGGGACATGTGCCCATGGACCAAATCGAATTCAATGTCCGTAAGCAAATGGAAGAATGCTCCGAAGCGCCGTTCTATGTCCTAGGTCCTTTGGTCACAGATATTGCTCCAGGCTATGATCACATCACCAGTGCGATCGGCGCGGCTATGGCGGGCTGGTACGGTACGGCGA
>JANMIS010000021.1:0-2312 GCA_031375925.1 Synechococcales cyanobacterium OTE_70_concoct_197_sub | reverse complement strand
CTTCGTTGCAGAAGGAGCCTGAGACGAATGAAGCGCTTCCCCCGCAGTCCTATTGGGTCAGTGAATGTCAAGTTTCCCAAGCCGCAATGAAGTGTTTTCCTGAGATGCTCAAGTTGCAGGGCTTAGAAACGTTGCAGGATTGTGCTGAGCCTCCCACCACAGTCTTCAATTTACTCTCGCTCGATGCTTTCCCTTCTTTGCTCATGGTTCCTTTGGAAAATAAAGGTAAACCCTTAGGCTTTCTGGTTTTGCAACAAAATCAACCCCGTCAATGGACGGATTCTGAGGTGGATTTTGTCGAGTTGATGGCGGGTCAAATTAGTTCTGCCATCATTCAGACCGAAACGCTGCGACAAGTGGAGTCGATCGTAGAAGACCGGACTGCTCAGCTCCAGCATAGCGTTGACTTGCAAGGAAAACTCTACGAACTCAACCGCAAACAGATCGAACGTCTGCGGGAAATGAATAAGCGCATGGATGAGTTTCTCAGTACTCTCAGCCACGAACTGCGAACACCTCTCACCAGTATGATGCTGGCAATTCGAATGCTCCGGGAAGCGAATCTCTCCCCAGAGCGCCGATCGCAATATCTCAATATTCTGGAGCAGCAATGTGCCCAAGAAACCAATCTCGTTAACGACCTGCTTGCCTTGCAGGAACTAGAAACGAAGCAAGTTGCAATGCAAGTCCAGGTGGTTGATCTGAAGCATATGACTCAGGAGCTTCAGGTTGGGTTTGAGCAGCGCTGGAGTAGTAAAGGGCTATCGATCGGGATAACAGTCGAGAAAGGTCTCAGCCTCTCAACCGATGTGGGCAGCCTAAACCGTGTTCTGCTGGAACTGCTGACTAATGCAGGAAAATACTCCGATCCTAGTACTCATGTCACGATGGATTTTTGTCGATCGGGCAAGCAACTCTCGATCGTGGTGAGCAATCTGGGTGCAGGGATTGCGGCCTCTGAACTGCCCCACATTTTTGAAAAGTTCCGTCGCTGTCAGGGCATCACTGACAATGCTGTGCCGGGGACTGGTCTGGGGCTAGCGCTAGTGAAGAGTCTTGTCCAACATTTAGGTGGAAGCATTACGGCAGAGAGTCATCTTGTCAGCCCTTCATCATCGGATGAAGTCTCCTCTGAATCTTTACACCAGACTCAATTCACGGTTTTGTTGCCTGTAAATCCAGAGATGACTAAGAATTAACCGAAAGCTGTCAAGCATCTTGAACTAGAGGTTGCGGTTGTTTCAGAAATTTCGCTCTACGAAAGGTTCCCCATGAGCCTACAATAGTCCCAGAATAGTCCCAGTAGATTTGCTGATTGCCCGTTCTACTAGACCGGGAAGATTGAATATAATAATCTACTCATTATGTTAGCCACTGCATCTTCAACAGCTCCACTCCTCCGATGGCAGCGTCCAGAATACTCTCCGATCGCTCGGAAGATGGACGTGTCAGTTTCTGCTGCAAAATTGAGTTGGTATCTTTGGTTAGATAGCCAGGGCATTCACCGAACGCCGCAGTCTCGTCATCAGCGGGCAGAGTGGCTGGTGCAGACGCTGTTAGACCTCGGCCCGACATTCATTAAAATTGGGCAGGCGCTTTCGACTCGGGCTGACTTGCTGCCGTTGGAATATGTCAAAGCTTTGACGAGGCTCCAAGATCAGGTGCCGGAGTTTCCGGTGGAGCAGGCGATCGCCATTATTGAGGCCGAGTTCGACACGCCGCTGTCAACCTTGTACAAAGAATTTGATTTGATTCCGATCGCAGCGGCGAGTTTGGGTCAAGTTCATCGCGCTAGGCTGCATAGCGGTGAAGAGGTGGTGGTGAAAATCCAGCGTCCCGGTTTGCAGCGGTTGTTTGACCTAGATTTTGCCGTGCTGAAACAGCTAACAGCCTTTGTGAAGCGAGTATTGCCGAATTCGCACTATGTGGATTTTGAAGCGATCTATCAGGAATTCACAGAGATTCTCTACAAAGAAATTGATTATGTGAATGAGGGGATGAATGCCGATCGGTTTCGGCGTAATTTCATGGATCATCCCTACATTGTGGTGCCCAAAATTTATCCTCGTTTCACAACAAAACGAGTGCTGACGATGGAGTATGCACCGGGAATTAAGGTGAACGATCGGGCAGCACTTGAAGCGGCGGGTTTGAATCCGAAAGATATTAATCACATTGGGATCTGCTCCTATATGAAGCAGCTTTTGCAGGATGGATTCTTTCAGGCGGATCCGCATCCTGGCAATATGGCGGTGAGTGCCGAGGGGAAGTTGATTTTTTATGATTTTGGCATGATGGCTGAAGTGCAGGCG
>JANMIS010000020.1:0-2630 GCA_031375925.1 Synechococcales cyanobacterium OTE_70_concoct_197_sub | reverse complement strand
CTAGCGCAGTGGTAATTCGGATGTATTCCGCCTGATTGGTGTCAACCAATGCTTTCGCAATGTCTCGCTCCAATTTCAACCGTTTGAGATCACTCTGCAATTGATCTTGCTTAACCAACATAGGCGTTATCGCCTCTTCTGCAGCCTCCGCCTCACAAGTCCCTATGGCCTCTGCGTTCACCGCAGCGTCAATTGCCACTTTGACCCTTGATTCCAGTGATTCACCGACAATCGATTCAAAGATAGGTTCGTCCTCACCGGCACCGACCTGCTGCCTGAGGCGCTTTTCCGCGCTGCTTAAAGCGTAAATCGGCAATCTTTCGAGCTCTGGAATCTGCTGTTGAATCCGCAGCAGTTCCATTTGAGTCGCTTCAACATCACGCAACAGACGGTCTGCCTCTGAATCAAGAATACCTAAGACAGAGCTGACAAAAAGCGGCGGGTCTTGGCGCGAACGTCGAAAGCCCAAGCCATCTCCCTCGCGCCAATGGAAGAAGCCGTCGAATCGAGTCCGCTGTTCTCGTATGCACCACGCCAGCAAGTGGCGCCATTCCAGGGCTTGGTTGGTGCCGGGTAACGTCTGTGCGGCAAGCCTTCCTATAAACGCCGCTTGTAGCGACGAGAGGTAGGTTTGAAAATCGCCCTCTAGCTGGCCGCTGAACAGACTTTCGAGCTGTGCCCCACGCTTTGCCAGCGGGTGGCTGTAGGCCCCGTAGGGTCGGTACACAAGCCATGTGGCTCCATCGATGTGAACCCTTGCTGCAACGCCGCCTTTAGGGAAGTTCGCAGCAGCCTTTTCACGCAATACTGTTATCGCAGTCGCTTCGTCGCCCAGCAAATACCGCAGCAACAAGCAGAAGGACGTTTTCCCTACACCATGGCCTGCACTGGCAAGCCCTGAGCCAACTTCAGATTCCGGTTCGCGAGCCCACACGACATTCACCCCTGGGCGCAACTCCACCTCTCTGGTAATGACCAACGGCTCACGCGACTCCAGCAACCATACTCGCTCGAGCCACAAACGGGGTAGCGCTCTGACTACTGAATGAGCTTGAAGCCAAGTTGTCATGTTTGCTCCTTAAGATGCGCCTTGTGCTCGGTGACTGGGTGCTGATTCACCTTCACCTTCTTGTACGCGATGCGAAAGGGCTCGGTTGGCTTCAAGCTTCAGCATGAGCTGCGCCATTTCTAAATGTTCCAGCCTGTGTACAGCGTCTGAAGGAACGGGATTCCCACTAGCGAAATAGAAACTGCTACCCGCGACGAGCTTCCGACTGATATAGCCAACAGATTCCAGTCGTTGGACGATAGGCGCAATCAAAGGTAATGCCGAGCTCTCCGCCAACAATCTCACGACTGGCTTAAGCGCAAGCAATCGTGCCGCATCTGACGGCTCTAAGTAAGAGCTGGCTAGACTTGAATGAGCAACAACATCCTGAAGCCCTGCAACTGAAATACCATCTTTATTGCATCGAATCAAGGCAACTACCAGACCAGCAAACTCCCCTTCTTCGAGGCTGCTGATGACACCTTGCGCAGAATAAATTGGCGAAGAAACCATTGTCCCAACGCTTTCGCCATCAACCAATCTATCCCAAGCTGCCAGCACCAGCCGCTGGGTGCGGTATTCGCCGAATTGGCGGATTTCGTTGTTTTTCAGGACGCGGAAGGTTTCTGAGGGGTAGTCTTCGCCCATGACGCTGGCGGGATCGAGTATGTAGCGGAGTTCGTCACGGGTGAGGCCGTAGAGCCGGGCGTAGTAAGCGTCTAGCTCGGCGCGTAGTTGGGCGCGGCGCTCGGGGTTCCAGGGGAAGGGGGTTTGGCGTTGGCTGGCCGGGCGAGGGTCGTATTCCGCCAGGTCGTCGGCCCATGGCTGCATGTCGTTGGCGGTGTGGGTGAGTTCAAGCACACGGGGGACGATGTAGGCGAGGTCGGCCTCGGTGTAGCGATTAGGCGGCAATGTCGGAAACTGTTTGTAGTAGCCAAATGTCATGTTGGTGCCGCCAAGCTTTTGACGAACAACATAGTCGTAAACGATTGCGCTCATGTTTCCGGCAAAGGCTGCAGCCAGTGGCTTGTCTGTTTTCAGCGTCCAAAGGGGCATGGAGTGCCCCACAGCCAGCCTTGGCATAACCGTTGAAATGAAACTTCTCTCGTCAGTGCTGCGGGCGATGTTGCGCCAACCCATCAGCCACCTTGGGCTGCGACGTTCCATCCAGGCATCCAACCAGGCAAAATTTAAGCCAAATTGGCCTTTAGCCGGCATAGAATCTGCGCTAAATGCTATTGAATTAATAGCGACTCTAAGCTGTTGAGATCCCGTCTGAAGCGAGTTCAACTCTTCCAGTTCGACATCGCTGAGCGCCAATCCCTGCGCGGGGTCGTCTTGCAGCGCCCATTTGGTGAAAGCGGGCAAGGCTTTTTTGCCGCTGAGGCCCTGCTCGGCCAGAGCCTGGGCAAGCACAGGGTGCTGCTGACTGAGCTGGGCTTCTGCCGTTTGGGTGGCGCTCCAGGCGGTGGCGGTTTTCCAGCCTTCGGGCTCGGTGGCGGGGCCCGCAGCGCGGCGGAAAAGCTCAACGGGGTCGAGCTCTATGTCGATCGCGACACGGTGGCGCGCTTTCATCGCGAGG
>JANMIS010000149.1:0-1023 GCA_031375925.1 Synechococcales cyanobacterium OTE_70_concoct_197_sub | reverse complement strand
CACATCCTCGCCAAAAGTTACAAATACCCAAACCACAAAAAGCGATTGCATTTGTTTGGTCCTGAAGAACCCGTTATGGAGACGATCGAAAATGCCTGTAAACCCTGGGAAATCAGCGTTTCGTTTGAGAAGGTCGATCGGCCCCAACTAAAATCCAGTTCCCCCAGAATTGGGGGTTAGGGGGCCTCTGAGGTCAAAAAAAATACGCTGTAGGTTGCACATGGCAGCTTACAGCGATCGTTCTAGAGTAATTAGGAATATCAGTCTATTGAAAGGATTGAGAATGAATCCCTGAAAATTTGTCAGCCATAAAGAACTGAATTAGCGACGAGCGCTTGAAGCCGTCTTGGAAATCTTCATTCGAACTAACGAAGCAAGAATTTGTAAAATCACGATCGATACCCACGGTTTAAGAATCTGGCGAAACATTACGGAAACTCCAGCCCTAGAGACTGACTTGAAGAATCAAGCTTTCTCTATGTAAACCAATGTAACAGACTCTATTGCGTTTTGTAAAGAAAGTCTTAGTTTTTGTACATTTTCTAAAAATTTATGCCTCAGAACCCGGTCTCAAGACCCGATCGGACCTTTAAAACTTTTTTATATCAGCGACACAAAACCACTTTAAGATCCCGCCACAACCTCAAAAGGGCCAAATCTGAGAAGGAAACGTTACGGAATGTTACGAAATGCCAAAATCTGGCACTTTGTAACAATAGTGGCTGCAACGTCGTTGTATAAGAGATCTTGAAGTGTTTAGATCACAAGCAAAAGTTGACAAGCTTTAGAACGTCCTAAGTCACATGACACTTGAAAGAATATTTCTGAGAGTGGCGATTTTGCGGCTTAACGTTACGCGATTTTAACGATGCTTCTTTTCACCTTCCGGCCTGCCACCCGCAGACTGTCTACCGGGGCGATCGCCCTGGTGAAGCAAAACAAAACACATTTACTAACCAGTAAATTTTAGGAGAATTAAAATGCTTGACGCATTTGCAAAGGTTGTTTCCCAGGCTGACGCTC
>JANMIS010000141.1:0-4451 GCA_031375925.1 Synechococcales cyanobacterium OTE_70_concoct_197_sub | reverse complement strand
TGTGGAGCGGTGCGCTCACTCGCTGAATCACCGATCGCAGCGAGCCGAAATGCATGAGACCGGGTTTTTGGGCGGCCATTTGCCAGACTATGGTTTCGGGTGAGAGGCTATCGTGCGTTAAGCCTTGGCGGTGCAGCGCTTTCAAAATCGGTTCGATGCCATCAAGAAGTTCTTCTGCTTCTGCTTCTGACAACACTGTGTCGCCTTCCCCGGTTAAAGCCCGATCTTCAAGAACTTGGCCATAGGAAAAATGATCGACATAATACTGCTTTAGGAATAGCCGATCGCCCGCCACAATCACTTCGTCGTAGTCCGGGACATCACTCGAAAGCACACCCGACAGTTCTCTCGATGCGGCTTTACCGTCCCGAACTTGGCGAAGTTCCAGTCTCAATTGCTCCGCTAAGCGATCCAAGTGCGCCGTCAAATGCTCTGGCACCCGAAACTCTTCCAAAAAGCACAGCGGTAACTTGTTTTGGGTTCTTCTTTGAGCTAAGCCCCGATCGACCACAGAATACAGCCAGCCAAACTCCAAAGGCCGGAGCACTCTCAGGACATAGTAGCGATCCTGGATCAGGGTGGTGGGTGCGATCGAGTCAATCATCACGGGCGCGCGGGTTTTGTGGTGTGTTTCTCTATATAAAGTCAGTATATCCGTACTAAATGAATTTGAGCTTTATTTTCCTAGAATTGCTTGCACCGTGGGCTAGCAGGAAGAGTGATGACTTGTTGCGCGACTGGCAGCGCGACTGACCCATTATGCGATCGAATTTGGGATGCTGCTGATTGTGTTAAGCCAGAGGTAGATTCGTTCACTAGATCTCATGTTTCAACCTTTAACACAATCTGTTTTACAGTCCCTGATTCAGCTTATTATTCTTAATTCTAATGACAGAATTGATTTTAGATACAGACCCATATGTCGTTAATTTTGCGAGGGGACTTTACGCGAGTGCCTGGATTAAGGATTACAGATTGGACCCTGTAGCCGATCGACTCTCTATGGTTGTCGATCGATCGGCCTCCCCTTCTACATTCACAGTTCTAAGTTCTTCATTAATGAGTTGAGGAAGGGTCGATCGGTCTTTTCCATTGATGTGGGTGAATCCTCGAACCTAGTAGAAAAACTCTTGGAACTAGAATCAATCTATGCGCTTTAAACCCGTTGTAAGTAGCTGTAAATCGGATTTTCTACACATTTACGGAGTTCCTGAAATTTCCGTAATCGATAGGTCATTTCCTGAACCTCAGCCTTCGATCGAACTTCATCTAATTCACCTAATACTCGATCGCTTTCTTCAATAATCTGATCTCGCAAAAAACTCGCTAATCCTTGTCGTGTCTCCCGTTTTAAATCTACAACTGCAAGCTCTAATGACTCACCATCTAAGGACAAAGCGCGAATCTCGGACTGACCCATCCGCGCAAAGTCCGATCGGGCGAGCCACTCATACAGTGATTCCGAAACCTCGACATAAACTGGAACTTGACCGACCTGAGGATAAAAAACAAAGTCCAACATTACAAACCTCCTAAATACGCTTCCGGAAACTGCTCAATCCAAGCAATATCGGCTTCATCCAGTAACGCTTTGGCAGGCTTTGTAATTCCTGCTGTCGTCACTACACCCATCACCGTTGACTTTTGAATCAACCGCCGTGCCAGCGTAGCGGTAACGGTCGTTGTACTGTACGCCTTAATCTCAATATAAACGGTCTCTCTCCTTTGAGATCCACCTTTCCACAGGGTTCCATCCAGTTCCCGCACATCCGTCGTCAAGAACTGCCAAATCTTAGAAACCATCGCTCACACTCCAGAAAACTGCGCTCTTCCTAAAATAACGCGAAATTCTCCTGTCATGGGCTAGACCCGATCGCCCACCCACTGAGCCGACGATCGCAAACTCTCGACATCCCCACCCAAAAGTAACGCTAACGCAAAACCATAGGGCCGATCGATCGTGCATTGGCGAAGCCTCCCGGAAGGGAATCACCACCTTAACTATTGTTACTGATTCCGCGATGCCCTATTGTTTTAGATATTTAACTTTCCTAAAGTAGGAGTATTACCCATACAATGCGATTTGACTGGGATGACAATAAAAGTCAACTGCTTCAGGAAAACCGAGGCTACTCTCTGGACGAAGTTGCTGTTGTCTTGTCAGGAGAGTATGTAGAGCAGATTAAACGAGATGACCCAGAACAATTCATTGCGATCGGCTATCTCAAAAAAACGCTGCTATCCATTATCTATGAAATTCGTTACGATAAAGACGGCGAATATGTTTGGTTGATTACCTACTGGAACAGCACAAAACGGGAGCGCGAAATTTATGAGCAGTATCTCAATTGAAGCCCTAGAGCAGAAAATCGAAGCTGGAGAAGAAGTGGTCGATCGCTACTTTGATTCCACCACAAAGCGCCTAGGAAGGCGCCGCACCATGACATCCCGCAGACAGTCAAACAGTGCAACCGCTCCCATCAGTCTGCCAGATCCTATGGTCAATGAACTCGACAAAATGGCAGACGAACTTAATATCAGTCGTCAAGCTGTCATCAACATGATGCTCCGCCGCGCCTTAGACGAACATTACCTAGCCAAGAAAGTAGCCTCATAGCAACCACACAAACCAAACCACCGATCGCAAACTCTCGACATCCCCACCCAAAAGTAACGCCAACGCACAGCCATAGGGCCGATCGAAAGTCGGTCTTTCAGTCAAACTTCGATCGTCAATAACCGAAAGCACGTTGGCAAAGCCTCCCGGAACGGGAATCGCTGGATTAATCACTTTCGTTAAATAACACCTTTAAATTCTGACGACCGTACACAACACGCAAAATCGTAATCTCATCTTCCAAGACTTCATAAAAAATAATGTAGCTTTCTAAAGGAATGCCTCGTAGCCATGAATGAAGCTCCAGATAACGTCTACCCATATTGGGAAACTGAGTTAATCTCACACATTTCTCATTAAATAGTCGAAATAGGCGTTCCCCAGCTTCAATGTTCCGTCCCACAAAATAGTCCGAAATCTCATTCAAATCTTGGCTCGCCTTCAGCGTAATCACACAACGCATCAGGCTTGATGCTCCCGTGCTTGCTGAAACTTCTTCTGTAGCTGTGCCATGACAGTTTCTAGGGGAAGCACCTCGCCCCGATCGGCCTCAGCTTTAGCTTCATCAACTTTAACTCGAACCTCTTCGACCCAAGCCTCATACTCTTGATATTGCTCAACTAATAGTCTCAAAGCACTTTCTAAGACTTCATCAGTAGAGTTAAATCGCCCCAACGTCACCTGATGTTGGATGAGTTGTTCTTGCTCCGGCTTTAACGTGATGCTCATCGTCACTGTCCCAAATGCTTTGCTTCATTTTAACGCATTGGCCAACCGATCGCATCATTAATAGCCTTTTGTTCGTGGCACTTGGAGACGATCGCAAACTCTGCGACGACATCCCCACCCAAAAGTAACGCTAACGCAAAACCATAGGGCCGATCGTACGTTTACACAAAGCAATCTCAGATCTGTGATTGCGATCGTCATCATCTCAAATATTGAACTAGAACGATGCGCATCAACACCTATGAAATCCAGCATGTACAAAATCAGGATTAGTGAATACCGCATCGAAACATCCAAAAAACTCAGACGTTAAATCTTTATTAAAGTTCGCCACTTATTTTTAATGCAGCAACACCCACCTACTTAATTTCAATGTGATTTTTAATACACCAAAATATTCGCGAAACATTCGATCGGGTAATCCCCAATTGCTTAATTTCAATGTGATTTTTAATACACCAAAATCAAACAGGTGTAGTTCGCTCAAAAATGGTCATTTATAGCCAGAAAGCCAGATACAGTCGTCGATTAGCTGAGTGGCCTCGTGCAGATCTCCTAAGCTGATGCACAAAAAACCATAGACTTTCAATCCAAAACAACATCAAAATTGAGATTGTAATTAAGAATGCTACCGGTCATTAGAAAAGTCTGCTAGATTGAAACAAGTGTTGAAAATCAGGAAAAATTCATGGGTCGCGTCCAAGCAACTTTCAGCGCAACAGAGAAAGCCTTTCATGTTGAAGGATACGAAAAAATTGATTTCGATTTGCTCTACGTTGATGGCGCGTTTGCATTAGAGAATCCAGAGATTGCCGACAGCTATCGGCAGCTCGGTCGTTGTCTAATGGTAATTGATCGCCAAGTCTACACGCTGTACGGCGATGCGATACAGGCTTACTTCAAGCACCATGAGATCTCACTCAAGGTTTTCCCGGTGACGATCCGAGAAACTGATAAAACAATCCAGTCGTTTGAAAAAGTGATTGACGCATTTGCTGACTTCGGACTGTTGCGTAAGGAACCCGTCCTGGTTGTCGGTGGTGGTTTAACGACGGACGTCGCGGGCTTTGCCTGTGCAACCTACCGTCGTCGCACCAACTACATT
>JANMIS010000056.1:0-2790 GCA_031375925.1 Synechococcales cyanobacterium OTE_70_concoct_197_sub | reverse complement strand
GTTCAACTAGGTATTCCCCAATTCTTTTTTTAGGATTTGGGGCCTGGTCTAAAGAGGGCGATTCGGCGAGGAGTTCTTGTAGAGAGACGGGATGACACCAAACCGCTTTCCTAGCGCTGTTTGATCCCTGCTGAAGCTTAGTTAGGATGACTTGTAGTGCAAAGGCTGGATTGCCCAAAAGATATCGGGCAGCAAGGCGTCGGGGTTCTTTTGAAAACCGATAAATCCATTCAAGTCCGTGCTTAGAGAGCCATTTTGGACAGTCTTCCACGAGATCTGCAAGCCGATCGATCACCGCGCCCCCCACTAAGATTGCGTTGACTTGAAGACTGTCTTTGTGTTGATTAACCCATTCTTCTTGAATAGGCATTCCCATTCCTACAATCAGAATTTGCGGCTGAAATGCATTAATTGTTTTAATCACATTTTCGTTACTTTCACGATCGTTTCGGTCGAAATATCCGTGATGTCCAGAAAATTTGGCATTGGAGTAAGTCTCGCTGAGATTTGCGATTGCTGTATCAACCGTTTCAGCTTTTGTCCCCAATAGAAAGACCCTCCAACCGTTGCCATTGCATTGTTCTAGCAGTGCGGGCATCAGATCGGTATAGGAGACGCGATAGTTGTTTTTGAGGTCTAATCCTAGATATTGCAGCGCTTTGACCACGCCGAAGCCGTCACAATGTACGATTTCAGACTTCTCTAAAAACTGATGAAACCAAGGCAATTGGAAGGAAAGGTTAAAGGCATTGATGTTGTAGTTTGCAATGACAATGCGCTTTTGCTGACGATAGCTGAGATCGATCGCTGCTTGAATCGCCTCGATCGTCAGACAGGTAATCGTCCGACCCAGCATTGTGATTCGCAGATTAGGCAAGCTCACGTCTCCTGTTCTGAGAGGTGTTGTCAATGGCGTTGTGTCTAGTTCTAACAGGGTTGGGTTCAAAGACGAGTTTAAAGAGTGCAGCATACCGTTCCTAAATTGTGGAGAAAAAATTAATGCGACGGTCTAAAAGCTTGAATAAAGCCAAACTATCCTTTAGGAAACCCATTTACTGAGACTCTGTTACATTTTCGATAACTTTCCTATTTAGCGACAAGCTAAGTCGTGGAAACGGCTTTTTCTGAGGGCTGCTGCCTTCGGGTTCATGGCCGTTGATGACAATGCCTGCCAGATGGACGTGATGACGGTTGAGTTGGGCGATGGCGCGTTTCATGGCAAAGCGTTCACTGGTGCCAGGGCGCACGACCCACAGCAGGTTTTTCATGAGGGTGCCGAGGAGCGCGCTTTCGCCTGTGGTGCAGATGGGCGTGCTGTCAAGAAGCACATAGTCGTAGGATTTATTCAATTCTGCGGCCTGCAAAATCTGCTCAAAGCTGCCTCTGGCAACGAATTCCATAATGCCTTTCTGCGGGATGCTAAGGCTTATGAGGTCAAGTCCGGGGGCGATCGGGTAGGTCATTGGGCTGGTATCGGGGACGATGCCTAGGCGTTGGCGAAGTTTGCCTTTCCGCAGGTCTCCGTCGATGACCAAGACCTGAAATCCCAATGAAACAAGGGCGTTGGCGATGCCAACGGTAACGGTCGATCGGCCTTCAAGGGGAGCCGCGCTGGCAATCATGAGACGGTTGCTGTTGTGGGGATTTTTGGCATGATTAAGCGGCATCATGCTAATGGCGGACGCTAAACGCTGAAACTCCAATGTGGCATCGCCTTCTAGGTTTTCCCAAGTGGGCTGAAGAATGGGAATGGTCCCGATGACGGGGAGTTCGCTGTCTTGCACATCTTTGGGGCTGAGTAGGGGGTTGCGGCTTTCTCGCAAGAGCATGAGGGCGATCGTGCCAAACAATGAAGCTAAGACTGTACCCATCAAAATCGGAATGCGTTTTGAACCGCCGGGTTTGTCGGCAACTTTGGGGTGGTCGAGGATTTGAACGCTAGGGTAGTTGCTGAAGCTGTTGACTTTGGTTTCTTGGACTTTGGCGTTCAGGCCGTTGTGGACGCCTTCAGCGATATCGTACTGGCGTTGGAGTTCTTGCAGTTTGGCTTGGGCGATCGGAAATTGTTTGACCTGTTGGTTGAGCTGGTTGATTTGTTCAGTAAGTTGGTTGGCTTGGGTTTGAGAACTTTGGGCGTTGCCTTCAGTGAGGACGATTTGTTTCATCAGTTCGCCGAGGTTTGCGCCTGTGCTGGGATTGCTGCTGGGATTGCCGTTGGGATTGCGGGCTGAATTTGAGTTGTTGGAATTATTAGCATCATTAACATATTGGTTGACTTGTTGCTGAAGCCGATCGCGTTCCGATTGTAAAAGCTGAACTTCTGGAGCATCAGGTTTGTATTGAGCGCTGGCTTTAGCGAGGTTGAGTTCGGTTTCGGTCAGTTGTTTTTTAGCGAGTTGGTAGTCTTGGCTTTCGTTGAGTTGAAGCGATTGTATGGCCTGTGCGGGGCTGAGCTTGAGACGATCGGTTAGGGCGTTAAGCTGGGTGGCTTGCGCGGTGGCGCGTCCGAGGGCTTCGCTGCGGGCATTGCTGAGATTGTTGATGGTGATGACGATTTGTTTGGTTTGTTCTTCGCTGTTGATCAGTCCCGTGGCTTGTTTGTAGTTGCTGAGGGCAAGTTGCGCGTTCCGGAGATTTTTGCGAGACTCTTCAAGTTCCTTTTGCATGAAGCCCGATCGTTGGCTGGCATCCTGTTGACGCAGTTGATTGAGCCGTTGCTGAAAAATATTAAAGAGGGCATCGGCTCGCTTTTGGGTGATGTCAGGTTGGCGACCTGTAACGGTGACGTTC
>JANMIS010000028.1:0-5218 GCA_031375925.1 Synechococcales cyanobacterium OTE_70_concoct_197_sub | reverse complement strand
TTCACGACGCCACTCGGGGCGACTTCTATGATGTAGGTGATTTCTTCAGAGAATTTCTCGGGTGGGGTCCATTGGGTGGGGATTTTAGATTGAATGCGTTCCAATTGGGCGGTCAAATCCGGTTCTGGGGGTTGTGGTTCTGAATCTGCTGCTTCATTTGAGTTAGTCGATTTCCGGCTTCTCACATTGTCGAGCGACTGGGGTTGTCTCGCGGCAACGGGAACGGGGTTGACCGACAGTGAAGGTTTTGATGTCGCGGCGGCGGCTGGGTTTGCGGTGGATTCAACAGTTTTTGTTGAGGTCTTTCCAGGGAGATTAGATGGGGTATCGGATTTATTCCCACTCTCTGGTTTGCTTGTCCCTTGTATTGTCGTGCTGGGGTTGCTGTTGGGGTTTGACTCTGATGCGATCGGTGGCATGCTAGAGGATCCAATGGGCGGAAGCTGTTGACCTGGGAAAGTACTTCCTGGAGAAACGAAAACAGATGGATTTTGGGTGGGTTGTGGAACTTGGGGTGGAGTAAGGCGTTGATCGCTGCTACTGGCTTGGGAGGCGATCTGGGTGGGCGTTTGTTTAGGGCTGAATTGGTTGAGAACGCTGGCGGTGACGCCAACAGAGAGAAGGGAGAGCGCGGCGATTTTGCCCCAGGCGGTAGGCGATCGCATCCAGGCAGTGTCTCGGTTGAGGACCGGCAGGTCTAGGGTTGTGGTGCTGTGTTCATCTAAAACTGAGGCGAGGTCTGCAAGCTGCGTAGAGGTGAGGCTGAGGCTGCCGTCTGAAGTGCTGCCATCTGAAGTGCTGCCGTCTGAAGTGCTGCTGGCGATCGTGCCGAGGGTTAGGGTATGGGCGAGTAGGCCTTTGGGCTGAAGGGAAATGCCTTGCGAGGGTTGGGGGGAGGCTACGATCGGGGTTGCGGTGGTTTCGGTGAGTTCGGCTGGGTTGATAGTGCGAGATTGGCCGAGGAAGTTTTGGACGTAGGTGGTGACCGCTTCGGTGAGGGCGGCGAGTTTAAGCCGATCGCCTCGTAGACTGACCCATTGGTCTTCGCTGAGGCGAGGATCCTCGAAGCTCAACAAAAATCGTTGGTTTTTGAGGGTGGGTTTTCGGGTCCACTTCTCTAGGGCTGAGGGTTTAGCGGAGATTTGCAGTTTGCAGGTTGGGCTGACATATTCCCGCAGAACGGGGCCGCTTTCGTTTAAAGCGGTGTTTGAAGCGGGGCGGGTTTCGCTGGGTGGGGGAGAGAGAGTCATGGCTAAAGGTCGTGCGGGGGCAAGGGATTGAGTCGCTAGACAGTGTAACGCAGCTATCTTCTGATTGAGTGGGTTGAGTCAAGTAGGGACCGATCGAGCAGAGCAGACCAGAGCCGCCGAGAGCCTTGATGGGTGCTGTAGAAGAGTAGGTCGATTAGGAGCTTGAGGGCGAGGTGGGTGAGAGTGTCGGGAGTGTCGTCTTCGTCCATGCGGTCTTGGTAGGTGTTTTGGAATTTGTCGAGGTAGTCGCCGAGGATCGGTTCTTGGTGAGGTGCGCGGTTTTGTTCGGTGAGTTGTTCGAGAAGGGCGATCGCTTGACGGATTTCGGTGTGGTGTTGGTGGGCGAGGTGGCAGCTAATCAGCGTCAGCGCGCGGGCTTCTTCGACATCGAGTTTTTTTCGTCCGCTTTGGCCTTTGCGGTGGGGGTTGGATTGGCGCAGCCGCCACAGGGAAACCCGATCGGCGATAATACCTTCGAGTCCAAGCTGAGTTGCGGATTGCAGCATGGCTTCGGAACTGACGCTTGCGATCGATTCAAGGGCAAGAAGCACGAGGTCCAGTTGGGTTTTGATGTTGTCGAGGTGATCTTCGTCGGGGATGTGGGTGATGGGTAGCGCTTCAAGCTCGGGATGGAGGGGGGCGATCGTGTAGGTCATTGGGGAAACTTGATGACGTTCTAGGGGATGACGCTGGACAGACAGGAAAGTTTCTGTTGGGGATTGCTGGATTCGATCGGAAGCTCGGGGAAGCGTCCTCTCTTAGAATTTACCACTCTTAACTTTAGGCTATGCAAATCCCACAGTGAAGCTCCACAGTGAAACCCCACAGACCGTCCTACGATCGGTCCTACGATTTCCCACAATCGCCTGAAACAGGCTACTGAAAGGAGTTTAGGGCTTGAACTGAAATCCCCACAGGCTCCGACAGACAGCAGAGGCATGGAGAGATGATGATGATGCCATGGAAACCAAAGGTTTTCTCCTATGGTTCTCTGCTCATCACCTCAAAAACTGCTTATTTGGAGGCTACATTATGTCGCTTCGTATTCCCGTTAGAGTGCTCCCTGCTCGTCCTTCTGTTCCAACGAATCCAAAAGGCCATCGATCGCCTGCGGCCTCTCCTCGACGCAAATATGGCCCTGTCTTGACTTCTTCAAAGGCCATCATTAAGCTGCTGTCCTTGGGCTTAGTGGGGTTGGTGTTGAGTGTATTGCTGTTTGCCGCTTTTAATCAAGCATCTAGTGTGGCGTTGCTAGAGCGGATTTGGGTTGAAAGCTGGAAGCCGATCGTGGCGCTGGTGTTGACTATGGTGGTGTTAGCTTCGATCGAAGATTCTTTTTCGTAGCGGATTCTAAACCTCAGCTTTTAACCAAGGCTGGGGTTTAGTGGTGTTTTATGAGTTCAAATGTAACGAAAGGTATCGACCTTCTCAGAACCACTCCCCCGATTCCCTAAGATGAGTAAATCAAAACGATAGATTAATTCAGAGTGTTGAAAAGCTTCGTCACAGTTGTTTACAAACTGTTTGTCGGGTTCGAAAACGTTCTAATCTATCTACAACAGGTTTGCCCTGGGGTCCGTGCCTCTTTACTGAAGTTGGTTCATTGCTACCCCAAGCGGCAGTCAGATATTTAATGCTGTTAACGATCCGTAGGGAGCTTTAGAATCCAATGAGTGTTAAGGCAAGTGGTGGAAGCTCTTTGGCTCGCCCACAACTCTATCAAACCGTCGCTCTGACCACGATTTCTCAAGCAGAGCAGCAGGATCGCTTTCCTGCTAAGGGTGAGCTGGATCAACTGGTTCAGTATTTTGCGACTGGCGCTAAGCGCATTGAGATTGCGGATGTGTTAACTCGATATTCTGAGTTGATTGTGTCTCGTGCGGCCAATCGAATTTTTACGGGTGGATCGCCGATGGCGTTCTTGGAAAAGCCCGTGGTTGCGCCGATCATGACGATCGCCGGAACTGTTTTGGATACGAGTGAAGCGATGAAGCTGGGCACTGCGACCTACGCTCAGCCTTCGGGTAGCAGTAAGGGGTTGGGAAGCTTTAAGTCTGCCTTTACTTCAAATACAGGTCCGATTCCTCAAGGATTCCGCCCCATTAATGTGGCGCGCTACGGCCCTGGCAACATGACCAAATCCCTTCGGGATATGAGTTGGTTCTTGCGGTATGTGACCTATGCGATCGTGGCAGGCGACCCCAGCATTATTGAGGTGAATACCCGTGGACTGCGGGACATCATTGAAGCGGCTTGTTCGACAGCAGCGACGATCGTGGCGATTCAAGAAATGGCCTCGGCATCGCTTTCTTATTTTAAGAACGATCCTCAAGCCTCTGAACTGATTGATCAATATTTCACAATTTTGCTCAATGAGTTCAAGGGTTCGACACCTTCAAACAAAGTTCGTCAGCGCACCTCCAATGACCTGCAAGGTTTGGCATTGCCCCAAATCTACTTCAACGCTGCTGAGCGCCGTCAGAAATTCGTCATGAAGACGGGTTTATCCGGTGGTGAGAAGGCTGAGGTTCTCCGAGCGGCTTACCGTCAGTTATTTGAACGGGACATCACTAAGGCATACTCCCAGAATATTTCTGACTTGGAATCCAAGGTGAAGGGCGGCGAAATTTCCATGAAGGAATTCGTCCGTCGCGTTTGTCAGTCCCCGCTGTACCGCAGTCAATTTGTACTGCCGTTCATCAATAGCCGCGCCTTGGAACTCGCCTTCCGCCATATCCTAGGTCGAGGCCCTTCGTCCCGCGAGGAAGTGCAGAAGTATTTCAGCATTGTTTCTGAAGGTGGCTGGGATCGGTTGGTCAATGCTCTGGTGGATTCCAATGAGTATGCGGACTATTTCGGTGAAGAAACAGTGCCCTATCTGCGAGGCTTAGGCCAAGAAGCGCAAGAATGTCGCAACTGGGGTCCTCAGCAAGATCTGTTTAACTTCAGTGCGCCGTTCCGAAAGGTGCCTCAGTTCATCACGACTTTTGCCGCCTACGATCAGCCCTTACCCGAACAGCACGTCTACGGTCGCGGTAATGACCCGATCGAAAACCAGTTCGGTGCGATCTTCCCCAAGGAAACCCGCAATCCCAACAGCAATCCGGCTCCCTTCGGCAAAGATACCCGCCGTCTGCTCATCACTCGTGGACCGGGCATCAACAACCAAATCAGCAATCCTGCCGCGCGCGGTATTGATCCAGGCAGCTTAGGTCCTAAGGTCTTCAAATTTGACCAGCAGCCTAGCTTTACAGGCTTGACGACGGGCAAAGGCGTAGGATCGTTTAAATCTCCGTCTAGTCAAGGGGTGAGCGTTAAGTTCTCTGAGAGTGCTACTCAAAAATTGATCAAAGCCTGCTACCTGCAAGTCTTTGGTCGTGACCTTTACTCCGGTCAGCGCCTAACTCAAGATGAAATCAAGCTGGAAAATGGTGAAATCACCGTTCGCGAGTTTATTCGTCGCTTGGCTAAGTCCAGTGTGTACATCAAACTGTACTGGACCCCGCTCTATGTAATGAAAGCGATCGAATATCTCCACCGTCGCTTGCTGGGCCGCCCGACCTATGGCCGGAATGAGACCAACAAGTACTTCGACATCTCCGCAAAGAAAGGCTTCTACGCTGTCGTCGATGCCATCATGGATACTGAAGAGTATTACATGAGCTTCTCTGAGGACACGGTGCCCTACGAGCGCTATGTCACCGCTGCGGGCTACTCTGCACGGATGAATCGCATGGGAACGATCGGCGATCGGGGTCTAGCTCAAACGGCCCCCGACAAATCTGCCACTCCTCGGTTTGTGGAGTTGGGTGCGACTCCCGATCGGGCAGTCATCGAGCAGGAACTGCGCCTCAGCCAAGGGGTCAGCAAAAAGCGCGAACAGACCAAAGTGTTCAAGCTTACCAACCTGTCCGAGAAAGCAAACATCGAAGTCATCATCGGAGCAGCTTACCGCCAAGTCTTCGAGC
>JANMIS010000015.1:0-2940 GCA_031375925.1 Synechococcales cyanobacterium OTE_70_concoct_197_sub | reverse complement strand
ACCCGCAACCCCAATCTCAAAGCCAAACCCCTCACTCCGATCGGATACTAGCGGAGTGAGGGGTTTGGCTTTGAGATTGGGGTTGCGGGTGGGCAAGGTGTTACGCAAGGGAGCGGGCGGAATGACGACAATGTGCTCGGCATTGCGAGGCACTAGGCCGTACTGCTTGGGGTCATTGTGACGGGCAATGTTATTTTTCATCAGTTCACTGCTCTTCAGCAATTGCCGTTCGTCTCGTCGCAGGGTGTTGAGATGGCTAAAGTTTGTGCCCCACTGCTGCTGAGAATAAACAGCCCAGCCATAGGTCGCGATCGCTGCACTCACCAAGCCGAATGTAACGATCAAAGAGACTTTTTCAGCTTTTTTCATCAACTGTAGCCAGCCCGGAAGCGCAATCCGATCGGGCATTGCTTGCAAGGTCGTGCGAGAATTTCGAGCCGGAAAAGGTCGGGGCGCAGCCGATCGCTTCTTACGCAACGCCTGACCCGGAATACTGGGACGATTAGGTGAAAATTGCGCACTGCGGGCAGCACTGCGGCGAGAGCTAGAGGAAACAACCATACAAACCTGTCAGCAGCAAAGGGGGCGATCAGGAAACTAGAGTGAAAATACAGGGGAACGGTGAGACATAGTGTAACCGGAGAGTCGGTCTTTGCGATCGGAAGTTTGAAATTTATTTAGAAGCTGGATCCGTACATCTAGTCTATTTCAAGCGCTATTAACGTGAATCCCTCTCTATCTAGCGTAGGGGATCAAGATTTGGCCGATCGGCCTCCTTGGGCGGCGGGAAGCATGAGGCGCGTCATAATTCGACCATCCTCTAGACGGCTGAGGGTGAGTTCTGATCCCATCGCTCGCAAAACTTCTTTGCAGATAGCGAGATGCATTCCAGGCGGTTGATTGAGCAGGCTGGGGGCTAGGGGATCATTGGGTTGAGCGGCTTCTAGCTCTTTGATTAGACGCGGTTCGATCGTGCCATCGTCCGTAATGGCGACTTCAACCCAGCGCGGATCGGACTGACGACACCAGATGTCGATGCGTTTTCCCGGTTCCGATCGTAAACCCGCAATCGAAATGACTTCATAAAAGACCATTTCTAATTTATTCATATCCCCCACAATAATAGGGTTGCTGTCTTGATGAACTTGGGACCAAAGCTGACGCTGCTTGAGTAGGGCATCGGCGCGATCGATCGATCGGCGGAGCACTCCCAGAAGCGGGACCGATTCCTGACGATATTGCATCTGCCAAATCTCATTTAGCAACGTCGATTGCACAGGCGTCATGGCATCGGCGATTTGACGAAGGATCTGCTGGTTACGGGTTGCGGCAAGGGCATCTTGAGTTGCAGGCTTGGACGCCTCGACTAAGCGCTGAACGCCAATTTGGACACTGCGGTGAAGTTCTTCTAAATGGCGATGCTTGTACCAACTGATTTGTTCAAGTTTAAGCCTCTCGAATTGTAGAGCGGATTCCAATTTGAGATGGCGGCGGGCAGCGGCCAGTTGGCTGACCAATACACTTAAAGTATTGAGCGCCTTTTCGTCCCAGACCCGCTCTTCCTTTAGGGCTAAACAAAATAATCCGGTGGATTCGTCATCGGGATGGGTCCGCAGCGCGACCACGACGATTTGACTCATGCCTTGGGCATTCAACCACTGGCGGGTTTCGCCGGGAATTTGTTGGGGCGAAAAGATGAGCACCGAGTTGTTTTCTTGAGCCATGCGAATCAAAGGGTCCGCATGAACCGAAACTTTGGTGTTCGGCAGAAGGAGATATTGCCTGTCGATGATTTCCGGCAACACCAGACGGCCCGTACGACGACCGGGAAACCAGGAAACTAGGAACGAAAGGGGCGCTTTTAAGACTTGGGCGATCGATCGCAGCGCAACCTGTTCGAGTTCATCGATCGAGTCACTGCGCTGAATCATTTGAATGGCGCGCTGGGTGTTTTGGTGTAATTGCGCTTCTTGCTCAACTTGGCGCTGCAATTGCCACTGCTTCAGAATGACCCCAAGCTGCTGCGCGACAAGCTGGACCAGATGGGTTTCGGGTGCAGTCCAGGCGCGTGGGGTTTCGTGACAGACTAGGAGCAATCCTTCTAGACGATGGCCAGGGCAGGTGGTGGTCAAGAGGACCGATCGGACTCCCAAATCCCACAGGGCATTGCGCCAATTCGCCAGCCGCAGGTCGTCTTCGAGATCCTCAATGGGAATCCCGTCATGACTGCGCTCGACAAGCTGCAAGTCTAGTTCACTCAAGGGTGGCAACTGAAGCAATGTATTACGGCGGCTGCGGGGTTGATGCTGATAGCACACTTCAAAGGTCCCAGTGGTGCGATCGTAGAGCACCACCATAAAGCGCTCGACTTTGAGGCGTTCTGTGAGGAGTTCTGCTGATCGGGTTAGGGTGACTTTCCAATCTTCAGAGCTGTAGAGCGATCGGGCGATTTCCGCTGTAATTGACTGGTCAAGCTGAGTCTGCTGGATGATAGACTCCATTTCTTCCAAGGGAGCCAAGAGCGAAATCAGTTGTCCCGCACCTCGCAGATATTGCTTCTCCTCGTCTTGCCAAATGCGCGGCTCGTTCCCTTCGATCGCGATGAATCCTAGCAACTGGTTTTGATACAGAATGGGGGCGGCTAAGAGAGATCTAGCCCGAATGATCTGCATCAACCTTGAGGTCGCATCGGCCCGCAGCGAACTCTGGGATTCTCCGATCGCCACCACCTGATCTTGAATAAGCTGCTGATAAAAACTATTGATTTCTTGAGCCGTGATGCCCGAAGCTGGAGACGTATTATCCAGCAAACCCTTCGATCGGGGCGCTTGGTTCGTGAGCCGCCGCCAAAAGTAACGCTTCTCCGGTTCAAACCAGTACAAACTCGTCCGCGAGGGCGCTAAGAACCCATGGGCCTCCTCCACGATCGCCTCTAACCGA
>JANMIS010001055.1:0-1906 GCA_031375925.1 Synechococcales cyanobacterium OTE_70_concoct_197_sub | reverse complement strand
GTCGGCAAGGCCAAGGGCAAGTATACGATGTACGTGGGTGGAACAAGGATCGGGACGCGACTTGCTTTCATTTTCAAAGATCTTGTTCCATTCGAAAACATCGTCTCGACGCTGAAACCCTTGTTTGTCGCATTCAAAGCGGAGCGAATTGGAAGCGAAACCTTCGGCGATTTTTGCACACGTGTCGGCAACGAACAGCTGAACAAATGGTATGACGACGCAAATCAACCAGCGTAAAAGTGCATTGTTGCACAGCGCTGTTCCAAGTATCCAACACAGAGAGTTTATTATGTCGATTCGCTTTACACTCATCACCAGCGTTGCCGTTGTTTCCATGTTCGGCTGTACCGCAAAAAAGGAGGAAGTGAAGCTTGCATCGCCAAGTTCAACTCCAACTATTTCCCAAGCCGCTCTTTCGCTTTTAGTGGAGGCGGACAAGTTGGACGGCACCACCGACCAAGTTATTGGCAAGTGCTATGTGTGTGGACTTGGAATGAATGGATCGGCCAAATACGCGGTCAAATTTCAAGACTATACGGCACACCTTTGCAGTGCAGGATGTCAGCACGAATTCGAAACATCCACGGAGAAGATCGTTCTAGAAACGAAAATCCCTGAAGCGAAAGAATAAGCTCGCCATCCGTCCGGCTCGGGCTTTCCCAGTATGAAACCACATTTCCTCCCAGTGAGCTCCCTGCTGCTTGCATGCGTTGTATTGGCGGGAGAATGCTCTTCTCAGGAAAAGACACTGGCGAAAGCCGGTGATATTCTTACGAAGTTATCATCCGAGGTCGATGCCGCAAAACCCTTGGTAACGCATCCATGGGTTGCTGAGTGGATGTCGACGGTCGGCAAGCTTCCGCCGATCGAACCACGAACTATTTCCTACAATCAAAAGGAAATGATCGTTGACGAGGCGATGTACTACTCTGGGCGCTATGGATCTCCGGTAGCGTATGCTCGGGCTTTGGACTTGGCGACCTCAGCGGGATTCCAAGGAGGTGTTCCATGTCGCGTTTTCGATTTTGGCTATGGCAGTATTGGGCATTTGAAAATGCTCGCTCTGTCAGGGCATCAATGCGTGGGTGTGGATGTTGCACCGTTGCTCAAGGTCCTTTACGCGAATTCGAATGGACCGCTCGGTAGAGGATCCGTTGAAGTGTTGGACGGACGATTTCCCAAGCAGCAAGATCTCGTGGCAAAGATTGGAAAGAACTACGACTTGGTGATATCCAAAAATGTACTCAAACTTGGTTACATCCATCCCACCCGTGAAGTGCCAGACGCGCGAATGGTTATCGATTTGGGAGTTGATGATGCTGCGTTTCTGTCCAGCGTCTCCGATATGTTGACGCCAATGGGTCTGTTCGTCATTTATAATTTCTGCCCCGCAAAAGCTCTACCTGACAAACCGTACATCCCATGGGCCGAAGGGGAGTCGCCATTTTCTCGAGAAGCGTTCGAGAAGTCTGGATTTGAGGTTCTGCACTTTGACGTAAACGATGACCGGGAAGCCAGACGCTTGGCGCACGCTCTGAAATGGGATGATGAGGGCGGAATGGATCTCGAGAAAGATTTGTTTGCTTGGTATACCGTCGTTCGTAAGGGCTAGCCAAAGCTCCTATCGACAACCTTGCAAATGTCAAACTGCGAGTCGTTGGTCACTTAGACTGAGGGACCGCAAGCATTCGCTTGATGGTGTCGATGTTTCGAGCTGTATTGGTGGGTAGCTTAATCTTCTTGATATCGGGCTGAGTCCAGTACACGGAATCGGTCATCTTGCCATAGCAATGCCAGTAGACTTCTGTTTCCACAACCTGAATACGATCCGTTGTTGTCTGGTTTCGGGTCAAGACATCCACGGTGCTCAGTGACAACGGTTCGTGAAAGAAGAACACATGCACAT
>JANMIS010001048.1:0-2837 GCA_031375925.1 Synechococcales cyanobacterium OTE_70_concoct_197_sub | reverse complement strand
CCACTCAACCCGATCACATTCGAACGCAATGATGAATCAGGGACGATGTCCGGTCACTATTTTCACCAAGACCTTCTCGTTGCTCGCAAGATCTTACAAGCCAATCCACAAAAGCACGTGGATATCGGCTCACGAACCGATGGCTTCGTGGCGCACGTGGCCGTATTTCGCGAAATCGAGATCCTCGATATCCGCGAACAAAAAAGCAGGGTGAAAAATATATCATTCCGACAGGCGGACTTGATGGAGTTACAAGCGGACATGAGCGACTATTGCGACTCCATTTCATCCCTGCATGCCATCGAACATTTTGGTTTGGGCCGGTATGGTGATCCGATCGATTACCTCGGATACAAAAAAGCGATTTCAAACATAACCAAAATATTGAAAAGCGGCGGTACCTTCTATTTCTCTGTGCCCATCGGTCCTCAGCGGATAGAGTTCAACGCCCACCGCGTCTTTTCTGTCGGATACCTCTTGGAGTTGTTCCGTGAAAACTATGAGGTTCAGAGCTTTTCTTATGTCGACGATGCAGGGGACCTGTACGAAGAAGTGGAACTGGACGCGAATGCAGTTCAAACAAGCTTTGGATGTCAGTACGGCTGCGGTATTTTGGAATTGAAAAAACGATAGCGACGCGAGCGTTGCATATTCACGCAGCCAATTTTGCAGTTCTCAATCCATGTCGACGACAAAAACTTGAAGCCATCCCTCGCGTTCGGTTCCCACACGTCGATTGAATAGGAGTCGAGTTGGGCTTACGAAATGTACTGCTCCCACAATTCGATTGGGCGATGCGTTGTTTAGCCAACGTGTTGCACCAGTGGAAACAGTCGTGAGGCCAATGCGTTGTTGGCAAACAAAACTGCACGTGCTGCCGGACGAATCTAGCGAAATCTGTCCCTCGATGGGAAACTCTAAATCGGTGATTTGCTTAATATCGCCCGTGGTTGCATCGATGCCAAACAGTTGCACTACGCCACGGTCGTCTTTCATCGGCGCATAAACAACTTCTCCGTTCGGCGATGAGACGAGCCAGTTACGTGGCCCTTGAACCCCTGGATACCGTCGATTGGTCGTCTTTGTAAGGCGGCGTTGTTCGCAATTGCCTACCGGCTCCAAAATGTCTTCTGGGGGCGATCCTGGATTGGGTCGGCTCATCATGGCGACAAGCTCCAGCTTGGAAGGGAGTTTGCAAACGTAAATTTCATTTACGAGTATTCCACGTTCGTCTCGAATGCCCCCTAGAAACGCTAAGGAATGTTGTTTTTTGAGCCAGCATTCTTCGACCGCGTATTCGATTTCGTCGTTGCCCCAACCGTCTACCGCGTTAGAGCTGTCACGCCGATGGCTGGACGTCAAACGATTTAGCGTGGGTGCTAGAAATGCTGCGTAAGTTCCGCTGAATTCTTCGCCTAGTGGGATGCCCAGTTGGCACTCGATCGAAATTGGCATGTCGGGCACCATGAAGCCGACCGTTCGAACATCACGAACCGTGTTGTCGAGTTGAGACTGGCGTTCGAGCCACGCGTCGTTGTAGGTGAAACTCAGCCAACCGTCTTCGTTCCAGGAATGCGCATGCGTTCCGCCGCTGAGTGCGCCCAAGACTCGGCCGGTTGGATGGTCCGAGTGCACGCGGGCTTCTGCGTGGATAAGAGTGTTAGGCTTAGCAAAATCGACAATCGCGCCAAAACGTCGGGCTGCCGAATACTTATTCGCCGACGAGTTGTTTTCCAGGCCGTGAATGAAGACCACTCGTGGCTCACGCGGATGAAAAGCGACCGCGCCAACACCCGGGCCATAACGTGATTGGCTTGGCGTCTGGTAGAGTCGCACAATATCACACGATTCGATGTGGACCATCTCGATTGCATCGGTTTGTGCAATGTGAGCGTCTTCATTGCGAGTGTCATATGCCGCCCACAGTCCATCGGGCGAAATGGCCTGGCGGTGATTCAAGGTGTGCCCATAGTTGCCAAACGTGATTTGGCGTTCAAGCATTTTGGATGGCTGCACTAACGGGACATCTTTGGACGACCTGAAACCGTCTGATCACCAACTTTGTTCGGTTGCGAAATCACCGCTTTTTTACCGTCCGGTGAGGGCAATTCTTTGCTTGCTGACTCGACGGCCTTTGCATCCAGCTTGGTTGGCCAGTTGATGAGTTCGAAAGAGTCCGCGAGCTGTGCGTCTTCGGCGGCAAAGTATTCAAGGTTCGCTTCATTCAAAGTGAACGCCAATACGACCCGACGACCATCATCGTTAGATATATGGTAATGAATCCACTGGATATCAACCCCTTGGGTTCCACCTCGAGACAAAACTCTTAGCAATCGAAGCTTGTTGCTCGAAAGACGCTCGGATGCCTCGACTGTTTCCAGCAAAGCGTTGCCAAGTGCATTCTTTACGTCCGCTTGAAATCCCTCGAGGCTTAGCTGTCTACCCGGCTCGTAATCAATCATGTTGGTAATATTGCACTGAGCTACAACTCGATTGTCTACCACGTAACGCAACGTCGCTTCCTCGCCGCTGTCTCGATAAGTCGTCCATTTGCGATTGGCAACAAAACGATAATAGCCCAAGTCGGATTGAAACTGAAACAGGCTTGCGACCTCAAGTGTCCCCATCTTGGACGCAATGGACTGTACGGTCTCACCGGTGCTGATGGCTTCGATTGGAGACCTCAGGATTCTCAATTGCGCGGCAATTTTAAAACCTGGTTCTGACTCGCTGATTTCACGTATTTCCAAGATGTTCACTGCGAACCAAGAAATATAACCCCCTTTGCGATCGAGTTGTGCCTTGCCTTCGACTCTGAGCTGTGTTGGAACTTGCCG
>JANMIS010001021.1:0-3944 GCA_031375925.1 Synechococcales cyanobacterium OTE_70_concoct_197_sub | reverse complement strand
GTCATGTTGCGAATTTCGTTGAGCGTATTTTCTGCAAACTGCATACTTGCGGCACCAGGTGCGGCCATGGTGATGGTTTTGCCCATTTCAAGATATGCAAACCAGATCAGCGCCAGTTGGTCTTCTGCCTTGAGCTGAATGAATCGAGCAACGGTTGCGGGTACAGCATCTGCGGCAAGGGTATTTGGGAAAATCCCACGGGCTGAGTCAATGGTAAAAGCCATATTCGAGTATCCTCAAAAATCTTACAAACAGTACGGTCTAACTGGGGTTCGAGTCGTAAACGGACCTAGGAACATTCTGAACCGCTGGACAGACTAAACCCTAAACCGTGGTAACTCTTAATCCGATACATTAAGAATCGTAACAGAAAACGCTCATAGTTCTACATTAATCAAAAGTGCAGAAGTCTGAGCTTATTTATTATAGAGATGCAGGGGTGCTTTGATCTGGGGCATTCTCGAATAAGCGTGCTTATTTACCCTATTCAATATCTGGAGGCTTTCCTGTGGCTCGATCGTTGACCCCGGCCCAACCGCCGCTGACCTTTATTGCTCCGAGCTTAGATTTAAAAGTGGTGTGGTTGACGAAGCTGCTGCTGCCACTGTGGATGCGATCGAAGACGGCGATCAGGGCGGTGGAGGCGGTGAATTTGGAGCAGTTGGTGCAGGTGTATCAGGACTTTGAAGGCGGGAAGGTTCGAGTGCTGTTAGCCTTTCGCCATCCGAGCGTAGATGATCCGATCTGTATTGGTTACACGTTAGGTCGGTTGCTGCCGAAGAGTGCGAAAAAGATGGGGGTGAAGTTGCGTCATGTGACCCATGCCCATTTTATGTACGATCGGGGCATTCCCCTGTGGGCGGGTAAGCTGATGGGCCAGCTTTATTCCAAGCTGGGTGGCACACCAATTATGCGAGGGAAGGTCGATCGGGCAGGGCTAAAGAGTGCGCGGAAGATTTTGCTAGATGGTGAGTTTCCGCTGTTGGCGGCTCCGGAGGGTGGAACCAATGGCCATAGTGAGATTATTAGCCCATTGGAACCGGGAATTGCTCAGATGGCCTTTTGGTGTGCGGAAGATTTGCAAAAGGCGGGTCGGGATGAAACGGTGATTATTGTGCCGATCGGGGTTCAGTATAACTACATCACGTCTCCTTGGTCTTCGATTCAGCAATTGCTGGGAGAACTGGAGTGTGATTGTGGATTACAGGTTGCAGAGAATGCGATTGGGGATACCTTAGATGAGCAACTTTATCACCGAATGTATCGCTTAGGTGAGCATTTGTTATCAGTAATGGAAACGCATTACAAACGGTTTTACCATTGTGAATTGCCTGAAATTGAGATTGAATATGGGGATATGAATTCGATTTTTGGGAAACGCTTGAGTCGGCTCATGAATCACGCGCTGATTGTTGCGGAGACTCACTTTGGGGTACAGGGGCGAGGGACGGTGATCGATCGCTGTCGTCGCTTGGAGCAGTTGTCTTGGGAGTTGATTTACCGCGAGGATTTAAATCTGGAAACGTCGTCGGTGTTGGAGCGGGGCTTAGCCGATCGCGTGGCGGAGGAGGCGAGTCTTCGTCTGTGGCATATGCGACTGGTGGAGGGCTTTGTGGCGGTGACGGGCAAGTATGTCCAGGAAAAAATGACGGTGGAACGGTTTGCGGAGACGTTGCTGTTAACGTGGGAAATGGTGCAGAAAATTGCTGTCGATCGGCCCGGGCTGGAGCGGCCTCGTTTGGGTAAGAAGCGAGGGCTTGTGACGATCGGCACTCCCATTGTGGTATCCGATCGGTTTGGGGATTATTCTCGCGATCGGCGATCGGCCAAGCAAGCGGTGACTCAATTGACCCAAGATTTGCAAACGGCTTTGCAGGAGATGATTCGGTGATGGCTGTGGGGTATTGATGAGGGTTCTAGTAGTCGAGGTTTCGGTGGTATTTGGATTAGATTCGGGTGCGATCATTCTCGTGGGCTATGACTCTATAATTAAGGGGTGATTTTATGTCTTGGTATTTTCTATGACGATCGCCCTTAAGCCGGATCAAGAGCAGTTCATCCAAGCCCAACTCGATACGGGGCGCTACACAAATGCGGCGGAAGTGCTTGCTGAGGCATTTCGGCTCTTGGAAAAGCGGAATCATTACGATCGATGGGTGGAAGAGATGCGGTGCAAGATTGATGTGGCGGCAGAACAGCTTGATCGGGGGGAAGGCATAGATGGGGAAACGGCGATCGCGGCATTGCGAGCTAAACTCCATCAAGGACGCGCTGTGTAAGTTGATATGAGTCAGTACGTTATCTCGCCAGAAGCAATTCGGGATTTAGATGAAATCACCAGTTATTTTGCAGATCGCAATGTGGATGCAGGCGATCGGCTTTTGGATGAATTTACAAAAAAATGTCGATTTTTGACTCAGTTTCCATTGATAGGTCGTCGTTATGCAGAGGTTCGCCCCTATTTGCGGGGTCTTCCAATGAAGAATTACATCCTCTTTTATCGGATTTTGAGTGATGGAATTGAAATTATGAGGGTGGTAAGGGGGGACCGGGATATTGAAGCAATTTTTGATGAGTCTCCGTCGTAAATGACGATCGCGCATGACCCACGATCGCCCAAAGTCGCCGCAATAGATCATTTGCGGTGGTGGTGGCGAAGGACTTCGAGGAGTTGAAAGCAGAGTTTGAGCAGAGTGGGTGAGGTTCCGGTGGGATCGAGGGTGAGGGCGATCGTGAGGACGGCGGTTTCTGCGATCGACATCCAAGCGTCTTCTCGATCGAGGTTGGACTGTTTGAAGAGGTTGACTTGTTTTTTATGGGTGTTGTTTTTCATGGGAAAGTTTCCTGAATTCGATGGGTCTAGCCTCTCAAATCCAGTCAGGACAGGTGTTCAAGCTCATAGGCTGATTCGTTTAAGTTATGACCAAGATTGTCCAACCTCTGATTTTCCCGTTAAACTTTGAACAGCACTTAAAGGTTGTTCTATGGCGGGAAAGCGACAATCCACTCAAAAGACGTTTCAGTTGTCGATCGAAGCTGGACAGAAGGCTGATCAGGCGTTGTTAATGTATGGCACTAAGGCAAGCTTGGCGGCGAATTTGCAGATGTCTCGGACGACGATTACAAACTTCTTTGCTTGTCGAGATGTGGATCAGGCGAAATTCAAAAAGATTTGCCGTGAGTTGAAACTCAAATGGGAAGAGGTAATACTTCGGGAGATTCAAGTCGATTCAGGAATTGATTCCCTCGTTCAAAACATCCGATCGCAAATTGCCCCAAGTATTCGATCGCTGTGCGGGACGATGCGGGTGTTGGATATGGATCAGCCGATCGAATTGACGGGCGATCGGGGGATTTATACCAATGTAAATATTTTGGAAAAGCTGACGCGATTGCGGAGTGAACGGGAGCTATTGGAGCATTGCGGGATTGAAGATTTTGGGCGACTGGGGCTGGGGCGATCGGTTCGGACGATTCCGGGATTAGAGGCGGTGGAGAAGCATCCTCGATTGATGGTGCTGGGGAAGCCGGGGGCGGGGAAGACGACG
This sequence comes from Synechococcales cyanobacterium OTE_70_concoct_197_sub, assembly GCA_031375925.1. Classification (GTDB taxonomy): domain Bacteria; phylum Cyanobacteriota; class Cyanobacteriia; order Leptolyngbyales; family Leptolyngbyaceae; genus JAAFJU01. Next base: position 396 of record JANMIS010001021.1, on the reverse strand, counting down.
TTTTTGAAATATTTGGCGATGCAATGTCTGACGGGTGGGTTAGCGGAGGAGGAGGTGCCGTTCTTTGTGACATTGAAAAATTTTGCGGAGGCTCCGAAGAGTCCAGGTTTGGTGGAGTATTTAGTGGGGTTATTGCCGAAAGGATTGCCGAATGAAACGGTGGAGCGATTGCTGGTAGAAGGGCGATCGTTGGTGTTGTTGGATGGGTTGGATGAGGTGCGGGAGGAGGATACGAAGCGGGTGACTCGGGAAATAGAACTATGCGAGAAGGCCGATCTTTTTGAAGCGAGTCAGTTTGTGATTACTTGTCGGATTGCAGCGAAGGAGTATACGTTTGAGCGGTTTACAGAGGTAGAGGTCGCAGATTTTGGCCCGAAACAGATTGCGACATTTGTA
>JANMIS010000966.1:0-1227 GCA_031375925.1 Synechococcales cyanobacterium OTE_70_concoct_197_sub | reverse complement strand
ATTCCTCAACCAACCATGCTTCGCCTTTCAAGACTTGCCCAAATACCTGCTTATGCTCTGCTCCTAATGGTCCAGCCCACGTCGTTAGTGAGTGCGCAGTTGCCAACGAAAACAAATTTCGCGGACGAACTCCCTCGTACTCCGCCACGGGAACCAAGCCAAGCGATAGCAACGATCCAGGTCAAGCCGGGATATAAGATGGAGTTGGCCGCGTGCGAACCTCTCGTCCGTGACCCCGTGGCGATGTCATTTGACGAGAACGGACGCTTGTTCGTTGTCGAGATGTGCGACTACTCCGAGCAGGACAAAGAGTTCTTAGGAAACGTGCGAGTTCTTGAGGATGCAAACAATGATGGAGTCTACGAGAAGAGTACACTTTTTGCTCACCATCTCTCGTGGCCGACGGGCGTCATCTGCTACGACGGTGGCGTATTCATCGCTGCGGCTCCTGATATTTGGTATTGCAAGGACACAGACGGCGATGGACAAGCCGACATTCAAACGAAGGTCTTTACAGGTTTCGGACGCCAAAATGTTCAAGGACTTTTAAACGGCTTTTGTTGGGGGCTCGACAACCGCATTTATTGCCAAACCAGTAGCTCTGGTGCCAAGGTCGTGACGCCGTCCGCACCCGAGCGAGAGCCACTCACTCTCAATGGACGAGATTTTTCGTTTGATCCTATGACGCTTGAGCTTAGGCCAGAGAGCGGTGGCGGACAGCATGGCATGTCGTTCGATGACTGGGGGCGCAGGTTCACTTGCCACAATAGCGATCATCTTCAACTCCACCTGTTTGCAGACCGATACGGTCAAATCAAAAACAACATGCCACTTCCGCCGTCGCGTCAGAGTATCGCTGCCGATGGCCCTCAAGCAACGGTCTACCGGATAAGCCCTGTTGAACCATGGCGAACCGTGCGAACTCGGTTACGAGTGACAAATCAAGCTCCTGGTCCAATCGAAGGAGGCGGTCGGTCGTCCGGCTACTTTACTAGCGCGACTGGCGTTACTATTTATCGAGGCAATGCGTTTCCTGAGATGAACGGTTTCGCGTTCGTCGGCGATGTCGGCAGCAACATCGTTCATCGAAAGAAACTTACGGAACGAGGCGTGTCGATGATTGGTGAGCGGATCGATACGGAGTCCGAGTTCATTGCTTCGTCGGATATCTGGTTTCGACCCGTTCAGTTTGCGAACGCACCTGATGGAACGTTGTACATTGCCGAC